>CAYMBU010000040.1:0-12449 GCA_964388765.1 uncultured Eubacterium sp. | reverse complement strand
ATCCTGCAGGTTTGTAATATGCCGATAAGAGAAATAAGGAATATAGCTTACCAGATAGATAACAGAAGGAACGATCGCAAAAAAGAGAACGCACCAGAGACAGATCTTCAGGAAGGTATGCAGCGCACCCTTTCCATCCTCCCTTTCTTCTGGCATTTCCATGCCTTCCTTTCCGCTCGCTCTTAAGACCCGAATGCCATGCCAGAAGAACAGAACAGCGAGACCTGCTCCAGCATAAATTCCAATCCATTTGCTGGAAATGGAAAGGCCCATGAAAAAGCCGCTGAAGCCAAGATCTGTCAATACTCGGGAGAACCTTTCCTTGCGCCAGTCAGTCTGCAGGAATCGAAGCATAAAGAAAAACGATGAAAGAATGAAAAGTACAGGAAAGCTGTCGATGGTAGCAATTTGCGTCTGGGTCAGATGCATACAGTCCAGCGACAAAAGCAAGCAGGCGAATGCAGCGCAGCCAGTATGCTTTGTCATCTGCTTGGCCACGAGATAAATGACTGCCAGCATCATCACGCCCGCAAGAGCTCCAGCGAAACGCCAGCCGAAGGGCGTCATGCCAAAGATGGCCACACCCCAGCTCATCAATACCTTCCCCAATGGAGGATGACTGGTCTCATAAGGAACATTGCCGGTCAGGAATTCCCAGGCGGTTCGAGCATGATAGATTTCATCAAAATAAGTGGAATTCCACCAGGATGGCTGCGCCAGGCTGCCGTCTATCACAAGGCTGTCGAACAGAGCCGCCGTGTCAGCCTCAGGCTCCAGCTGGCTCCTGTAGTAATATGTCTTCATTTCAGCCGTCGACTCTTCCTCGTTGACGAACCAGTCGTCCGAGTTATATGGCTTGTCTCCATATGTCAGATGGATCTTCTCCGGCGAAAGATCAGGAGCCTTGTCAGATGCCACAGCCTCTCCGGCATCATTCTTTTCCGTTACCACCCAGTATTTCCTCACTGTGAGCCTTACGTAGATCGGAATGTCCTGACCGTTTCTGGCAGCGATCTCTTCCTTATACAGCATGCCCGGCTCAGCCGATCCGAGCCTGTCTGTCTCGCCGTCTGATGAGTAGCCGAGGTACTGTACCAGCTCTCCCGTGACTTTAGTATCGCCGTCAAGGGTATTATGCCCTTCGCAGACGTCTCTCCCGTTCTCCAGAAGATGCACCTGGAGGTGATTCATATAGAACCACGCCTCATAGTCATCACTTGTGAATCCAAGATCCGAACCGACCGCGAACACACCTGCGGCTCCGCCTATCAGAAGCGCGGCTGCGGCAATGAATGGAATAATGTATTTCTTATTGAACTTCTTCATCATCCGTTCACCTCCTCATCGGTCCCAACCGCAATATCAGGATATGTCCATCCTTCAGGCTTGACCACTCTGTTCTCTTCTGTGCCGTCGTATACGACACGCTCGGTCTCGTGCACTACTACAACTTCGAAGTCATGCCCCGCGGCCTCTGCCTTCTCTGTGTCGATCCTCGCGATAATGTCCGAAGTGCTTTCTCCCGGCCCGAGGATGTGCTTATAGTACCAGAAGTCGCCGTCCTGCACCCAGTCGCTTTCATCAGCCTCAACAGTAACAAAACTCCCGAAGACTGATATACGGACAATTATATCCGTATAACCTTTATTCTCGACTGAAATGGTCTTCTTATCATCCTCAGGCGTCTCGTGGAGCTCAGACTCGCTCTCAAGAGCGATCACCGCTCCGCCGCGAGCGTCTTCATAATCTGTGAAGTACGCGTACGCCGCCGCAGTCCCCGCGATAAGGACGGCGAGCATGACGCATATCGCTGTGATTTTCCTGCTCCTGTTTCTGTCCATTCTCTCGCCCTCCTTTCTACTTCTCTGCTTCCTTGAACTTTACTCTGCCTGAATCGTTCTCGTATCTGTTCACGACTCCGTCTCCGAACCTGCCGTCGTCTTCGCCGCCGTCCAGATAGTTTTCAAATTCGAACAGCCATATCATCTTGCCGTCCGACGCCTCCGGCCGCTTCTTAGTCACCGTCGCCTCACCAGGCTCATATCCTCCGGCATAGATCTCGGTGACTGTTATCTCAGCGTCTATCGGGACATCCTTAAGTACTTTCCTCTCGTACTCTCCTGACGCCTCGTTGAACACGATGCCTACGGTGTTCTCGTATATCACTTCACCGCTGCTGTCAGTTCCTTTGACTTCAAATACCAGCGTCGCGTTGATGCCTTCGCCTGTCACTATCTCAGGCATCTTCTTGGTGATCATGAGCTCTGTTACAGTGCAGGTATTGGTGACCTCGATCACGTTATCCTCATTGATCTTTCCGACGCTCACTGCATAGTATCTGCTGTCTTCCATCGACTCCTCAACGGTGTAGACGATCTCTTTACCGTTCTCATTCAGCGGGATGCCGTCCCATGTGTGGCTCCATCCGTCTTCTGTTCCGACCGGCACCGCGTCTCCGTAAGGTTTCTTTTCTCCGCCTTCGGCCTGTCCGTACAGCTGGACGGACGCTCCGACTCCGCTTCTTCTTCCGCAGATATCATTCTGATCGTCCCAGATTTTCCTGACAGTTACAGATGTTGTCTTCGGCTCGTGGAAGTTCTTCAGCTCTCCCTTATCCTCAGCTTCTGTGACACCGTCAACAGCTTCGTAATCATCGACGCTGTCTTCCGCGATCTTATAGCTGTATTCAACGCCCTGATCGTGATATTTATCGAGGTCAGTGTAGCTGATCGTGTATGTCCCGTCTCCGTTATCCTTTACAACAGGCACAGCCGTCTCCAGGACCACTCCATCCTGATACAGATGGACTTTGCCCGCGAAATCCTGCGGGGACGGACGAATTCCGTCCTGATCTCCGGCGTCATCCCATACCTTGGTAATACTGATGCTGACCTTATCAGGCTCATGGATATTCGTGATCGTTCCGCCGTCTGCCTCTTCGTCATCACCGTCTTTCGCGGAGTAGTTATCTATGCTGTCTTCTTTGATAGTGTAGATGATCTGTGTCCCATGGTTCCTGAACTTATCAAGCCCGCTGTAGCTGACTGTAAACGTTCCGTCTCCGTTATCAACTGTTTCAGGCACCGCGTCTTCCACAACGACTCCATCCTTATACAGATGTACTTTAGCCGCGAACTGCTCCGCGGTAAGACGGTATCCGTCCTGATCGCCGCTGTCGTCCCATTCCTTCGTTACTGTGATGCCGACCTTCTCCGGCTGATGGAAGTTTATCATCGTTCCACCGTTTTCAACTTCACCGGTATCGTTCTTTACTGTATAATTCTCAACCGGATCTTCTTTCACAGTGTACGTGATTTTGTTGCCCTGATCGTCATACGCAGGAAGATCTATGTATACGATCGTAAGATTACCGCTGGCGTCGGCAGTGATCAGCGGCGGCTTGGCATTCGTAACTTCTGTATCGCCGTTCATCAGATGGATCATTTCCGCGAACTGCTGCGCTGTCGGACGGTATCCATCCTGATCGTCTGTGTCTTCCCATCTCTTGTAGACTTTTATCTGGGTCGTCTTGCTGTTTACAAAGGCGATCTCATCCACCTCTGTATCTTCTTCCTTGCCCATTTTGTACATAGTCGGCGTAGCGGTAAGCGTTCCGTCTCCGTTGTCGACCACTTTTACCTTGTAATAGTAGCGTGTGCTGTCGTACTGGACGTCAGGGTCGTCTCCCGCGATCTCACGCACATAGTATATGAACGTGCCTTCACGAGGATTCTGCGCCTGCGCCAGCTCAACAGCGGCATTGAGGTACTTAAGCGGCGTCTTCCCATCCGTATCTGCCTGCTGGCTGAACCATGTGTCGAAGTCAGGGAATGATTCACCTCCGTGCTCATCCCGGTACCATTCATCAAAGCTCTTGAACTTCTCAGCAGGTTCTTCATCGTCTTTATGCGCTTCATCATACGCTTTCTTCGCCGCATTATACTCCTGCTGAAGTGGCCGCCTGATACTGTTATATTCTGTCTCTTTACCATTTATGAATTGAAGCGCTGCGTTTTCCGCCTCTGCCACCGCTTCCGGATACTGAAGCTGAGACAGATCATAGTGTATCTCATCAAACGTGATATCGCTCTCTGTTACGGCTTCATCATTGCTGCTCACACTGTCGCATGTCTTGGTCTGTGTACTTTCTCCTGTCTCATCACTTTCATCGACGAGCTCGAATGTGAATTCATCATCTTCCAGGATCGTACCGCCTTCCATGCGCTTCTTCGCAGTGAGCTGTACAGAGCCCTCAGCAAAGTACACTGCTTTCTGAGGCTCGTGGTACAGATTGGTGAAGGATGCCTGTGAAGCTTCACCGGCTGTCAGCTCTCCGGATTCACCTTCAGGTGCGCCATCGTCGCTTACAGGTGCGATCTGCTCCCAGTTCTCGAGTTCTGCTTCTGTGACTTCATATGTGGATCCTTCCGGAATGCCGGTTATTTCAGCTGTCTGACCGCCCTTGATTGCTACAGTGCCGCCCGACCTTATCGTGCCGGTGATATCATTGCCGTTATCATCTTTAACATGATCGCCGTTATCATCAAGCACGAAGTATTCATATTCACCTGTCAGCTCTTCTCCGTCTTTATTCTTGAGCGTGACTGTGAACGTGAACTGATCCTCCTTGAAGGCTTCGCTCTCGTGTATCTCGTCGCCCTCATCGATCGTCTTGGATATTCTGAGTTTCGCCGGATTGACTTTGTTCCTGAATATGTGTTCTCCTGATGTGAACTGACCCGTCTGAGGATCTTTATATCTCACATCTGCGCCAAGAGTCCCGTTTCCGAAGTCATTCACCGTCACCTGTACTTCAATCAGTGAATCATCGTACTCATATGTGACTTCGTCTTCCTTCACCTCTCTGATGTAATAGGTATATGTCTTGCCTATATCACTCTCGTCGTACTCCAGCGCCGTGAACCGAACGATCGCTGTATCATAGTACGGATTGTCAACAAAGTTTCCTTCGTCGTTCTCTACCTGCTGATTGCTGTCGGTAAGTCCGTTCCTCACGGTCTGGATAACTTCTTTATTTTCATCAAGAAGCTCGAAAGCGAACTGATCGTACTCTACGTCAGCGTCCTCAAGAGTCTTATGCGCGTTGACCAGAGCTTCGCCTGAAGCCTTGTATTCATTAGTCACTACCGCCTGATCTGTAACGTTAGGCGTGATTGAACCACTTCCGCTTTCTATCTCGCCCTTCTGTGTCCAGCCTGCAGGATTATCTATCTCTTCTATAGTATATGTCGTTCCCGCAGGAAGATCAGGAATGATGATAGACTCGCCTGCCTTGCATTTAACGATTATCTCGCCGTTGGTAGGCTCAAGCGTATGGTCTTCTTTTGAGAGCCACTGTGCGTAGAGCTTGGCGGTACCGTTGTTCTCTTTCGTCAGATTCTTTACCTGAGCCTGATCAGTGTACGCGGTGCCGCTTCCGTCGGCTTTCGTATTCCATCCGGTGAATATGGAGTCATCCTTCTGGAATCTGTTTGGAGTCAGCTTGTACTGTTTACCGCCGAGCAGATCTGTCATATCGCTCATCTCACCTGTGCCGCCGTTAGCGTCAAAGGTCACATTATATGTAAGAAGATCATAGTAATACTTGACGATAAGATCAGGCATCCCTGCTGAAGGAATTGTATATGTTCCATCTTCACTCTCAGGATCTCTGCTGCTCAATGCATAGCCGACATAGTCCTTCTCCTCCGCAGTGAAGGTTTCGCCTCTTCTTCCTGTCTTATAATCAGTCTCGTAAAGAGAATATCCTTCTCCGGAAGCATTCATGCGATGATACTCAATCCTGTACCTGGCATATGCATCTCCGTCAAGCCACTGCGCATATAAAGTATATGTTTTCCCCGGTTCAGCGTTGATCTGAGTTCCTGTTACAGTGCTGTTGAATCTGTCGCCTGAGCCATTCTGATCTGTATCCCATCCATCAAATGTTTTGCCTGGATTTTCAGGCGTCGGAAGTTCTACAACAGTATCAGGTGATTCTACTCTTATATACTGTTTATCTGCGAATCCACCGTTAGCATCAAGATGGAGCAGATATTCATTCTCTCCCATCCATACTGCGTATAATTTGGAAGTCGTGCCGATAGATTCACATACATCTTCTCCTGCCTCGAAGTCAGGAACAGTAGCATCAGCATTCTTGGCCCATCCGATGAATACACTGTTACTCTTATCAAAGATGAGATCTGAAGCATGAGGCACAACAAGTGAACCGGCTTCATACTCTATCGTCTGCGATGAACCTGTCCCTCCGTTAGGATCATATGTGATCGAACGACTCAATGGCGTTATCTTCGCATATCCGTTGCCTTCATGACCTCTGGTTTCTGTTCCACCATTTGGATCAGGCATGTTATTATATCCAGCTATCATCTGAGTTTCTGTGAATACAAACTTGTTGTCATAGAAATTAGATTGGCCGGTATGAATGATATTGTACTTTGTTGAATTTTCTGCAATAGCATTACAGCCGCTATGACCGGATATGAATGATGATCCACCTGCGCCTGGATTTTGCCAGATATAGTTATCGCTCCCATATTCCAAAGCCGGATGTTTACCTCCATACCATCCGCCGCCGCCTCCAGCAGATGGGAAATTAGCATACAATAGCGATCCATCCTGACCAATACCGAATGCATTACCAGAAGTCTGTGTTGCCACACAAACGCTATAATTTGAATAAGTATGACTACCTGTAATACCATTAGTAGATCTTATACCGCCGGCATCTCCGCCGTGTCCGGTATCAGAAGCGCCGCCTCCTCCTCCGGCTACCATTACACGTGATTTCAGTGAATTGAAATCATTCCATTCGCCTGAAACCAGACGGATATCTGTCGCGCCGCCACCGCCGCCGTCAGTCTCATTGCCAGGTTCCCTGGGATAGCCATAATTGCCGTTGTACTCACCGGTTTGTCCATCCCATACACCTATTCCACCGCCGTTCCAGCCACCGGATGCATTGGTCCTTCCTTTTCCATCTGTTCCTTTACCTCCTACATACACATAAAGAACAGTGCCGGCAGTTAAGTAAATCTTACCTTTTGTATATCCGCCACATCCGCCATGAGCATGCCCAAGCTCAGTTCTGGCATTATTTAATAAGTAGCTAGAATCACGTCTGCCATTATCCAGACTACTATTTCCACCTTGAGCGCCCCAGGCTTCTATCTGATAATACCCTGATGCAGGTACTGTATACGTCTGATACGCTCCGGTGTAGCCGAAGTTCTGTGTGGTGACTTGTACAGCTTTAGTGCTTCCTGCATTTAATGTCAGCATGCGGCTTGCTGCATTCATGCTGAGCACTTTTCTATTTCCGTTATTTGTCACATCGCTATTTTCTGTGCCTGAATCATCTCCGCCTTCATCATTGTTTTCCTCAGTGTTGTCAGCTGCCGGTGCTTTCTCTCCTTCTTTATACCAGTAGATGGAGTCGCCTTCTCCGAGCGGCATACCGTCCGCATTGGTTAAAGTGACCTTGAATGTGAATTCTTTATTGTTGCTCTCACTCGCACCTTCACCGACCTTGGTTATCTTCAGGCTGCCCGGACGGGTTTTGTTAGCGAACCTGACGCCGTCGTCATCATATGTGGTAACAGCTGAGAGATTGCCCTCGTTGTCGTCGGTCACAGTAACTGTAACTGTTTCTATATGAGTATCATAATCAACAGCATCATTTCCAGGGTCTGCCTCTTCAATGGTGTATGTATGTGTTCCCGCTTTTTTATATACGATCGGGTCGAACTGAATGAATCCGACTTCGAGCGTGCTCTTTCTCTGTATCTCTTCTCCATTCTCCTTTAGTATGAATGTGAATGCGCCTGCTCCAGCCGCCTTGTTATCAAGTGTCTTGGTACCGAAGAACTGCGCTGAAGTCGTTCCAGGCTCGTATCTGTTGACGAATTTCGCCTGGGAAGTGACCAGCGGCTCAATGATGCCTGACGCGTTCTCCTGGCTCACGAGAACCCATCCGTTAGGAGTCTCCTCATATACCTGATATGCAGTGCCTGCAGGAATGTTGAAGAATGTGGCTTTCTCACCGTTCTTCAGGGTAAGCTCAAATTCGCCGTCGTGCATATCGACTGACGTATCGCGCTGTTTGAATACAGCCTTGAGGTACACATGGTCGTTCATCTCATATGTGTTGGCCGGGATGACTTCCTCATCCAAATATGTCTTTTCGCTGCCGCCGACAGAGATCGGGTTTCCGTCCTTGTCAGTGACCACCCAGTGATCAAAATCATAGCCGTACTTAACGAACGTATTCGCCGGAAGAGCGCTGTCTGTTCCAACCAGCATTCTGGTCGGAGCTGTTCCGCCTGCTGCGCCGTCAGCCAGGAAATGCACTGTGTAGAATGTCTTGCCTGACCATACCCATGTGCCTGCCCATGAAGATGTATAGTTATTTCTCAACTGATCAGATGTATATGAGCCGAGCGTTCCCGGATCTCCTTCCTGTCTGACCCACTTCTGCCCGTTAGGCGGAGTCGGAAGTGTACTGTAACTGTCGGTGTTGGTCCTGGATTTGAAACTGAATTTTGGCCCAAGTACAACGGTGCTCAGCTTAGTACAGTTGTCAAAGAAGTTGTTCATATACATTGTGGCATTTGCAGAAGTAGTATACTGTGTCACTACACGCGGACTCGTCTGATCAAATCCGGACAGGTCTGCGTATTCCAGCGAACTGCAGCCATTCAGGAACCAGCCAAAGTATGTATTCGAAGGGGTCTTGATGCCGGAGAGATCAACCTCTTTCAGACTGCTGCAACCACTGAAAGCATAGTTCATCCATGTCATTTTGGTCGTATCGAGCGTATCCATATGTTTGACTGAGGTAAGCTTCGAATCACCATAGAACAGATAACCGAGACCATTTGCATTTGAAGTGTCGAATCCTTTAAGATCTGCGATTTCAAGGTTGATGCACATACTGAACATACCGTTCATGTCGCCGTCACCTTTTACCGTTCCTTCAAAGCATACCTTCTTTATTTCTTTTTCATATTCAAGCCATGGATAGAAAGGATGATGTGATGCTGATGACAATCCCAGAAATGCACCTCTTCTATCATATACTTTAGTTGTATTGCTATAGCTGTTATTACTCTGATATGCCCATCTCGCTGCTTCATGCCGGAATGCCTGAATTTCGCCCTCTTTACCTATTATCAGTGTGCCGTCAGACAAAATGCGCCAATTGACTCCGCCGCTTCCATCAAGTTCACATCCTGCCTTCCAGGAATCCGCGTCAGAATGAATTACAGTCTCATCACCTGCGGTCCTCAGAGATCTGCTTGTATTCTGTTCACCATGATCATTATTGGTTTCATCGGTACCCTGCGACTCTGTGTCAGTGTTATCCTGCGCAGGCTGCTGTCCCTGATCGCTGCCCTGATTATTAGCCGGTTCCTGATTCTGCTCTCCGTCTTCAGTGGCAGGAGGCTCAGGATCATCATCGATACCTGTAAGCGCATATCCGGTGATCGTATCATCTGTTACATTCTCACCGATCAGCTTCACCTTGAAGTGGAACTCCTGATCCGGAGCTTCATCCGGGTTCTCAACAGTCTTCTGGATCGAGAAGCTGCCATCCTTAAGCTTGTTCTCGAATACCGGAAGGCTGGCACCGATCTCTGTCCAGTCAGTGATCTTCCCTGTTTCATCATCTATTACAGGCTTCATGAGTTTCTGCTCGGCAAACAGGGTGCCGTCGCCATTGTCCACGATCGTCACCATGTATCCGAACACTGTTTCATCATATGTTACAGTCTTGTCAGTTCCTTTCTTCTCACGGATCGCGTAATAGAAAGTCCTTCCTATATCTTTCTCAGTGTAGTTCAGCGCTTCAACATTATCCGGCGTGAAGACGACTGTGCCGTCTGTATTGTTCACCGCGGTGACAGGAGTACCTTCATCGGTGATCTCCTGATCATCACCTTCTGATCCCTGATCGTCGGCGTCAACTGCGTCACCGCCGTCTGCAGCCTCTTCGTCTGTACCCGGCTCGTCTGTGCCTGCCTCAGCACTGCTGTTCATAACTGGATCACCGTTTTTATCAAGAAGCTCGAATGTGAATTCGCCTTCTGTCAAATCTCTTCCCGGGAGATTCTTCCATGCTCGGAGAGTGATATCTCCGTTGGCTCTGTAGGTATTATCAAAGCGCGCCGTTTCAACTTCGCTGCCGTCTGCCGCCTTATATGTCGGCTCGATCTTCAAAGTACCGTCGCCGTTATCGGTCACTTTCACTTCAACAGTGTACAGCTCCGTCTTGTTTCCTTCCGGATCTTCGCCGTATGTATAGCCCGCTTTCCCCGAGTCGACCTCTACTACTTTATATCTGAAAATCTTGCCATGATCTTCCTGAGTATATCTGATACCTCCGAAAATAACGTCAGCCATTGAATAATCGACCGTTCCGTCTTCAGGACGGTATTCCTTAACAGAAGGGCTGTCATTCGACGCTGTACGAAGGAGCTCCTCAGTCTCTTCACCGTCTTCATTCTGACCTAACTCATACAGCTCATACATGAACTGATATTTATTCAGTATCCTGTTATACAGCTTTTTCTGCGCGCCCAGGCTGACCTGCCCGCTGGCTGAATACCTGTTAGTGAATTCTGCCTCAGCGGTATCATTAGGCTCTATCTCGCCGCTGTCTCCGGTTTTTCCGGTCATAGTAAATCCCGGGCGGTCAGCCTCAGATACAGCATAATTGATCCTCTCCGGTATCTCTTTTACATGTATCGTCTGCCCGCCTTTGATTTCGACAGTCGAGTTGTTGCCGACCTTTCCGATTACGGCCTCGCCGCTGTCATCCACGACCGGCTCGCCGTTTTCATCCAGAACTTCATAGTCAAACTCCTCATCTTCTGATATCGGGACCTCCGTCTCGGCGCCATCGCGTTCTTCTATCTTTGTGAACGTGAATGTGAACGCGAAACTCTTCTCCGCTGATACAGGCGTAGTATCCTGAATCGTCTTGGTCACATCAAGGTCGCCGTATGGATGATATATATTATGTACGTTCGCTTCATATGATCCTTCAGGTGTTATTTCTGTCACATATGAATCGAGCTCATCCCCTGTGTTCTTCGTCTTGGCTTCTTTTATTGTATATACGATCTCTTCTCCGTTCTCATTCTTGAACAGATCAGTAAATTCGTAATTCCATTCGCCCTGCGGATCAGGCTTGACAGTCTGCCTCTTCAGCTCCTTACCGTTCGCGTAAAGGATAACGTCGATAGACTGAGGCCTTACATCATCATTATCACCTTCCCATGTCTTGGAGCCACTGAAGCTTACCTTTTCCGGCTCGTGAGTATTAGTGAACACATATGACGTCTCATCCTTGAGCTCGTGGGCTTCTTCATAGCCCTCTATTTCCTCTTCCTGAATGGTATAGTGTATCTTCTCACCGTCTGGCCATGTGTAAGGGATGTGCTCGAACACGACTTCTTTATCACCGGCCTCGACATCTATCGTGCGGGTGACATTCTCTCCGTCTTCATCCGTCACAGGCTCTCCATCCGCGTAAAGTGTGAATGTCAGAGTCTTCGGTCTTATGCCGTCGCGGTCTTTATCGTCGTTCCAGATTTTAGATGCCTTTACTGAGTACTCCTTCAGGCCTACCTTGGTATAGTCTTTACGGACAAAACTCCACATCATAGAATCGTCATAGTCTGTTACTTCGTCTTCATCCATGGATGTGCAGAGAAGATATGAGTTGTTATACGCCATAGCGCTGTCGCCGTAGTCGTCTACGGAGTAGTCGCTCTCATGTCCCTGCGCGATTATCTCCCTTGCTTCCTCCCCGGAAGGCGCCTGCATCCTGAGGAACACGACTGCTGATTGAAGCGGCTGCAGACGGAAATAGCCGTTTCCGTCTTTGTTCTTCGGATCAGCGTTTTCTTTCGCTCTCCTGCAGTCAACCGCCACAGCTTTTACAGCGCTCATCTCTCCTGTGTACTCATCCGCCCTGACCCAGATATATCTGTTGTTAAGGTCAACATTTTCCTCATGAGCTTCTTCAGCATCTTCTTCGTCTGACAGCTGAAGGTTTTCCTGCAGGCTGTAATATACCACAGGATCGCATCCAAGCTCCTCGAGCTGGCTCGTATCGACTTCTCTCAGCACGCCGTGCCAGCGCGGGGCTTCCACGTCGATCACATCATTGTCGCTGTCCAGAGGATTTTCTTTATCTCCCTGCGCGTAGAAATTCTCAAGAGAATCGAATATGATCAGGCCTGTGGATACGGTGTCAGGATCCGACATGACACGGAGACGATAGCTGTACTGTCCGCCTTCATAGACAGTTCTCATCCTTCCGCCTTCAGTGGCTTCTGTTTCATTTCCGTACCACTGTCTGTAATATGTGCCGTCCGACCAGATACCGTCGTTGTTTACCTGTACGTCTTTATACAGTG
>CAYMBU010000039.1:7029-12680 GCA_964388765.1 uncultured Eubacterium sp. | reverse complement strand
TGCATGTTCCTCTGCTATTCCCACATCAAAGAACCTCCTGGGAAACTCTTCGGCAAAACCTGACAATCCTGTCGCGTCTCCCATCGCAGCTGTTATGGCACAGACTCGGTCATCGTCCCTGGCGATCTGGACAAGCTCATCTCCCATGACTGCAGAATACGTAACCGGACAGACCGATCTCTCTTTTCCGGTCTCAGGATCAAAAGGTCCTATTCCGTGGAACCTGTCAGGATTCTCCTCAGCATTCCTGTATCCCTTTCCCTTCCTGGTAATGACGTGGATCAGCACAGGCTTTGACGCCTGTCTGGCAGCTCTCAGCGCTCTGGTAAGCGATCTTATGTCATGACCGTCAACAGGACCGATATATGTGAATCCTATCTCTTCGAAAAAGATACCTTCAGGGCTCAGCATGTATTTGATGGTTTCCTTAGTGCCTGATATTCCTTCTGCTAAAGCAGGCCCGACTACTGGTATATGAGACAGCATCGTTCTCACTCTGTTTTTTGCCCTGGTATATCCTGAAGAGGTCCTGAGGTCTGCCAGATGATTGGATATACCGCCGATATTCTTGGAAATAGACATACCATTGTCGTTCAGTATGACTATGACCTTGGACTTCCGAGATCCAATATTATTCAGAGCTTCGTAAGCAAGTCCGCCGGTCAGCGAGCCGTCTCCTATGACAGGCAAGACTTCAAAATGCTCGCCTTTGATATCACGGGCAGCTGCAATGCCGCATGCCGCAGAAAGCGATGTGCTCGCATGTCCTGTCTCATAGATATCATGCTCGCTTTCTTTTCTCTTCGGGAATCCAGACATACCGCCTGTTTTCCTCAAGCTGCCAAAAAGCCCGGCTCTTCCGGTAAGTATCTTATGCACATATGACTGATGTCCGACATCCCAGATAAATTTATCCTTCGGGCTGTCAAACACCTTATGCATTGCTATCGTAAGCTCAACGACCCCGAGATTGGACGCAAGATGGCCGCCGGTCTTTGATACGTTCTCGATAAGGAACTCCCTTATCTGTACAGCCAGCAGATCCAGCTCTTCATATGACATATTTTTGATGTCTTCTGGAAAATCATATTCTGTAAGGTCTTTCATGTCCCCTTCTCCAAAAACACATTATTTCGTTCTGTTCTCTAATTCCCTGGCAAGTCCTGTGAAGAACCCGTCGGTATCGTACGGCGCCGCTTTGCAGCAGGCTTCATCCGTAAGTCCGGAAAGCTCTTTCTCTGCATTCTCAAGTCCGTACAGACTGACATAAGTGAGCTTTGAATTCTCTTCATCAGAACCCACAGGCTTCCCAAGTTCTTCTGTCGTACTGATAACATCCAGGATATCATCAGCGATCTGGAATGCTGTTCCAATATCGTCTGCATAAATACTCATATTTTCAAGCATGTCTTCAGACGGTCTTCCCAGATACAGCCCCGCTCTGATAGCGGCTTTGATAAGAGCGGCTGTTTTGTTGATATGTATATAGTGAAGAAGATCTGCGTCGCCGTCACCGCTGTCTGCTTTGATATCGGCGGTCTGACCGGCCACCATGCCCTGAACTCCCGCTCCGGCGGCTATCTCCTGTTCGGCGTGCACACGTCCTGAAATGTCCTCGCCATGTTCCATATGATAAACGATATCGTCTGCCATGACCTGGAATGCCGTGCTCAGCAGTCCGTCACCTGCAAGCGTCGCTATCCCGGCGCCGTAAATAACATGATTGGTAGGCTTTCCCCGTCTGAGATCATCGTTATCCATGGCAGGAAGATCATCATGGATCAGTGAATATGTATGAATAAACTCGATCGCTGACGCATATGGAAGTGCACCATCCGGATCGCCGCCTGCCATTTCACATGAAGCAACAAGCAGTACCGGCCTGAGTCTCTTCCCGCCTGCTCTGAGACTGTAAGTCATGGATTCCGACAGAAGCGACGCATGTTCGTTTATTTCCGGCATAGGATCAGTAAGATGCTCTTCTATGTATTTTTTATATTCATCAAAAGCCTTCATTACTGTTCTTCCTTATCTGACCCGGCATCCATTATCTCGATCTTCTGCTCAGCCTTTTTCAGGATCTCATTGCACTCTTCGTAGTACTTCATTCCTTCTTCATAGTACCTGATAGAATCTTCAAGCGAAGTTCCTTCATCGCTTATCTTATCAGATATCTCTTTCAGCTTTGCAAAAGACTCTTCGAATCTGTCTTTCTTTTCTGTCATTTCTGATCACTCTCCTCTGCCAGAGCTCTTACCGCCAGCCTTCCTTCGGCCAGATCGATATTCAGCTTCTGGCCATCCGAAACAGTATGTGCATCCATGATCACTTTTCCGCTCTCATCTCTTACTACTGAATAACCCTTTTTCATTATTTTCCCGGGATCATTGTATTCCAGCGTAAGCCGCATTTTATCTGTCTCATGTTTCATGTCAGCTATCCTGCCGCGTACAGTCTGTCTGATAGAATCGTACAGATTATCCGTTTTGATCCTGTCGTATGCGGCATTATTCCTGAGCTGACGCATCATCGATCTCCTGATATCTTCAAGCTCTTCCGCAAGATCTGACGTGTCAGGCACAGCTATCTGCCCTGCGGCGGTAGGAGTAGCCGCTCTTACGTCAGCGACGAGATCAGAAATACTGTAATCTATCTCATGACCTACCGCTGATATGACAGGTATACGTGAACCGTATATACTGCGTGCGACTACTTCCTCATTGAACGGCCAGAGATCTTCTGCAGAACCCCCTCCGCGGCCGACAATGATCACATCTATATCGTCACGTGTATCATTGATGAGATCAATATTATGAGCGATCTGTGCTGCAGCTCCGTCTCCCTGCACCGCAGAAGGATATATGTAAATCGATACTACGCTGTTCCTGCTTTTTATCGTCTTGCATATGTCCTGCACCGCGGCACCTGTAGCGGCTGTCACCACAGCTATCTTATGAGGGAAGAAAGGAAGTTTCTGTTTATGTGATCCATCAAAAAGACCTTCCGCAGCAAGTTTCTGCTTCATCTCTTCGAATGCCCTGGCAAGGCCTCCTGCTCCGACAAGCTCACAGGACCTTACGTTCAGGCTGTATGTTCCGCGTTTTTTGTATACGTTGATATATCCGCGTATTATGACTTCCAGTCCGTCTTTTATCTCAAATCCTGTCTCCGCAGCCACATCGCTCCACAGTATACAGTCTACAGAACATATCTCATCCACGAGCGCAAAATAACAGTTGCCTCTGCCGTCATACCTGGCGCCTGAGACTTCTCCCTGCACGCCTACATTCATCAGCAGAGGGTCTGTACCTATGACCCGCGCTATATATTCATTCAGTTGTGTGACACTTACCGGCTTCAGCGCCATAACTTTCTGCCTCCGAGGATAGCGATACCTGCTGCGTTGTCACGGCAGAGCTCAGGCTCCCCAAAACAGACACAGATCCCTTCCGGTATCATTCTCATCATTCTATTTCTGATATATATACTCGACGATACTCCTCCTGCAAAGAGGAAATCTTTTTTCCCGGTATTACTGCTGATACCGACCGTCATGGCAGTAAGCGCTTCTGCTATCCTGTCAAACAGTGATTTTGCGAACAAAGCGCTGTCGAGGCCGGTATCTGATTCTTTTTCACTTTCAATGAGCCTTACGCAGGCTGCTTCTATTCCTGAAAGGTTGACGTCTCCGTTTATCACTTTTATCTTCGGAAGTACATATTTACCGCTTCCCTTATATGACTCCGCCAGGCTGTCGAGCACGGCTCCGCAAGGAAATTTCATCCCAAGGAGCACTCCTGTCCTGTCTATCAGCTGTCCGAATGAGATATCAAGCGTTTTCCCGCATATCTCATAATCCGGAAGCTGTACTGCCTCAGTAGTGCCGCCTGACAGATGAAAGAACACGAAATCATCCTTTCCTTCAAGCTCTGTGTCATGCGCAGCAGCTGCCGCATGGCCTTCCTGATGTGAGAACTCATAAAGAGGAACGCCGAGCGTGCTCGCGAGCACGCTTGCTTCTGACCGCCCTGCGTTGAAGCATGGCATATATGATCCTTCCACAGGCCTCGGACGTACAGAACATGCTACACCTGCAATGCTGCAGCCCTGTATATCGTCCATCACCAGCTTTACAACATCCGGAAGATTGTTCACATGCTGAAACAGTGCTTCCTGCTGTCTTAGGCCCCGCTCACCTTCTCTGACAGTGAGAAGGATCCTGTGGTCAGAAACTATATTCCCGTCTCTGTCTGCCGCGGCTGCCGATGTAGTGTAGTTGCTTGTATCTAAAGCTATAATGACCTGATCATTCATTTTCTGAAGCGATCTTTCCCAGTACTGCGTTAATGAAGCTTGTAGACTTCTCGGTACCGTATATCTTGGCCAGCTCAACTGCTTCATTTATCGTTACAGCGGCCGGCACGTCATCTATATAACTGATCTCGCACGCAGCTTCTCTCATGATCGCAAGGTCTGTCCTTGCCATTCTCTCAAGCTTCCAGTTGATCGAATACCTGCGGATCATATCATCGATCTCATCTCTGTGCATATCCCACTGGAAGCAGACTGCTTTAATAAAACCTATCTGCTCCTCAGCTCTAAGAGATGTCTTTTCAGCATCTTCTCCTCCGCAAGTCACTAGATACTCTTTAAGATCGTCTTTACTGTCTAATCTTCCGACATATTCTGAAGTATCGACGTCTCCATTCACATCGGCCTGATAGAAGATCTTGATAAGTATCTCCCTCGCTGTTCTTCTTGTCATTGGCTTACTCATTAAGGTCCACTCCTTGTACATGGATGTTAACTTCTTTTATCTTCTCGCCGGATCTCTGTTCCAGCTTTTCTTTCACAAGTTTCTGTATGTTCCAGGCAAGAACAGGTATGTTCTCTCCATAACCGACCTTAAGGTACAGATCGAATACAAGATCATTCTTCTCTCTTGTCATTCTCACGCCCTTGACTCCGGAATCAAGCCCGATATTCTTCAGAGTACCGTCAACAGCAGATGAATACCTGGAACTCATTCGGCTCACTCCATCACACGACAGGCATGTTTCCTGCGCTGTCCTGAGGAGATCCTTATCTGCATCATTCATCGGTATCACCCGCCTTGTTGATCGTCATCTTGAGACGTTCTATACGTCTTCCGCTTACTGATATGACTGTGAACGTATAGCGCTCGTAGTCAACGTTCTTGTTTATATACCCGTCTTCAGGGATCTCTCCCATCTGATCTATTACGAATCCTCCGATCGTCTCACTGGTCTCAGATTCCAGATCTGATCCTGTAGCTTCATTAAGATCATCCAGCGAAACACTTCCATCCACCAGATAGACATTGTCACCGATCTTATCGATAACGTCGTCTTCCTCATCGAACTCATCGTCTATATCCCCAACGATCTCCTCTATTATGTCTTCCATCGTTGCGATACCGCTGAATCCGCCGTACTCATCGATGAGAATAGATATGTGCTGCTTTTCCTTCTGCATCTCCGTGAAGAGAGAGTCTATCTTCTTCGTCTCCGGAACAAACAGCGCGTCACGCAGGATAGATCTGATATTGACTTCGCCGAATCCTACTTTTCTTGCTTTGATCAGATAATCCTTGATGTGCAGTATGCCGATGATATTATCATACTCATCTT
>CAYMBU010000039.1:0-7019 GCA_964388765.1 uncultured Eubacterium sp. | reverse complement strand
ACCATCCATTGGGAAAATATCTACCCAAAGTAAATTATCATACTCATCTTCATATACCGGGATCCTGGAGTATCTCATGCTCATCAGCTCATCAAAGTAGTCTTCTTTCGGGCCGTTTATGTCTATCATGAAAACGTCAGGCCTCGGTGTCATGATCTCATACGCGCACTTGTCGTCGAACTTGAATATACTGTCGATAAGTTTCTTGCTTTCCTCCTTCAGCTCTCCGCTTTTCTCACCGGCTTCAAGAAGAGACATAATGTCGTCTTCAGAGAATTCAGCTTTGTCTACATCTGTATCCTGCTTGAACAGCCTCAGGAAAAGATCCGCAATGCTTTCCGCGATGAAGATCAAAGGCGACAGAATGATGCACAGGAATTTCTGGAAACCAGACAATCTGAGAGACAGGTGCTCACAGTGAGCCTTGGCGATCTTGGTTGGGATCATATCACCGAATATGATCATACACAACGTGTAAATGAAAATGTATATATAGCAGAAGTAGAACTTCTCCGCTGGCAGCTGTATTACCGCATAGTAGCCGACAGCAAAAACAAGCGTCCTGATAATATGGTCTGTGAACCTGTACCTGGACGGCTTCTCCAGAAGCTTGTACAGTCTTCTGTTTCTATTATCAGGGGCGTCGTTCACCCAGCTCTTGACCCTGCTCCTCGATACTGCGTTAAGCGACGTCAGCGTTAAAGTCACGATCATAATTATGAGTACTGCAATTACTCCCTGTACTATACATAAAGGTATGGCATCATCTGTCATCTATTAGTCACTCTCCTTGCTTTCTTCTGTTATTCTCTTTCTTATCAGATAGTTCTCACTGACCGGTTCATCCATTCTGATCTTTATGATCTGCTGTGCATGAGGACATGATTCGATTCTTTCTCCGGTATCAGCGTCATACATTTCGTTGAGCACCTGTGAAAAGGCACGATCACCCGGTCCGAAGATCTCTATCGTTTCTCCGGCTGTCATCTTGTTCCTCTGCTCCACAAGAGCAAGTCCGGTCATTTCATCATATGTTATCACCTTGCCGGTGAACGAATATTCTTTGATATAATTTGATGAGCTGTAGTTCTGTGCCGAAGCACCCGGATTCCCATAGAAAAACCCTGTCGTGAACTTTCTGTGACTTACCTTACCTACTTCATCAAGAAGCTTCCTGTCGGTCGTCCACTTTTCCGGATCTTCATAATAAGCGTCGATAGCGAGGCGGTATGCTCTTACCGTCGCCGCCACATAATAGACTGATTTCATCCTGCCTTCTATCTTCAGGCTTGAAAGTCCGCTTTCTATCAGGTCGGGTATATGCTCTATCATGCAGAGGTCGTGCGAGTTCATGAAATATGTGCCGCGGCTGTCTTCTTCCACCGGGAAATATTCGCCCGGGCGTTTTTCCTCCATCAACGCGTAATTCCAGCTGCACGGATGCGAGCAAAGTCCTTTGTTGGCGTCTCTTCCGCTCATGAAATTGCTGAGGAGGCATCTTCCGGAATACGATATGCACATCGCGCCGTGAACAAAAGCCTCCAGCTCTATATCGACTTTTTCATGTATGTCCCTGATCTCATCAAGAGAAAGCTCCCTCGCCAGAACGAGCCGCTCCACTCCTTCATTCTTCCAGAACTCGGCAGCCATGTAGTTTGTCATGTTTGCCTGTGTCGAAAGATGAACATGAGCAGATGGTATCACTTTTTTAAGAACAGTAAGCACTCCGGGATCTGAGATCAGGAAAGCGTCGATCGGAATATCCTTTATCCTTTCAAGATATTCTTTCATCGGCTGTATATCGCCATTGTGCGCATAGATATTCAGTGTGAGATAGCATTTCCTGCCTCTATCGTGGCAATAATCCACACACTCCCTGATGTCGTCGTCCGTGAAATTGTCGGACTGTGATCTTAACGAAAAATCCTCACCGCCGAAATAAACAGCGTCAGCACCGTATTCAACCGCTATCTTAAGCTTCTCCGGATCACCTGCAGGTGCAAGAAGCTCTATTCTGTTGTTCATATGTTCCTCCTGTACCTGGTTACCGCAAGGCCGTCTCCTACGGACATAAGAGTCGTGCTGAAATGGCTGTCTCTCATCAGATGATTAAGATAGCTCCTCATATTGATCATATTGGTTTTATGCTTGTTCCTTGGATCATAGTCCTCGTTTGCCGTCATGCCGTGCTGAAGTATGTTATCTGAAACTATCAGTGCTTCATCTGAAGCTATCCTGACGGCGCTATCCAGAAATCTTCTGTAGTGGCTTTTTGCTGCATCAATGAATATGAAGTCAAAATCAGCTTCGCCTTCATCAAACAGCCTGTCAGCCACTTCCTGGCCGTCTCCAAGAAAAAGCCGTACCCTGTCTTCGACCCCGGCATTTCTGATATTGGAAACTGCGGCTCTGTAGGCATTTTCATCCTTCTCAACTGTATAAATGACCGCGTCCGGACATGAGAAAGCAAAAAAAGCCGCCGAATAACCGATAGCAGTTCCTATCTCAAATATCCTCTTCGGATGAGTAAAGTCGATGAGCATTGAAAGCACAGACTCAGTTTCTTTCAGGATGATCGGTACCCTGTCATGCTCTCCCACTTTGCGGAACGGTATCAGTTTATCGGAAGCCGGCTTATATTTGCTGTTTATATATTCTGTTACAGACTTGTTGGTAATATACATTTCAAGGTTCACTGCATCCGGCTTTCTCAGCCGTTGTCTCTTGCTTTATAATATGCGTCTTTATCTTTCAGGAAGTCGTTATAATCCACCGAGAATGCCATCTTTCCATCCAACTTATCGTCCAGAACGAAGTACAGATACTTTGTATCTGCAGGGTTCAGCGCAGCTTCGATAGCGGACCTTCCCGGACAGCATATCGGCCCTGCCGGAAGACCCGGATTGGTATAGGTGTTATAAGGAGATTCTACTTCTGTATCATCATAAAGAAGATCTTCTTTTCTTACACCTTCAAGGCCAAGAATATACTGGATAGTGGAATCCATCTGAAGTGGCATGTCTATCTTAAGCCTGTTATAGATCACGCTGGCTACGATTGGCTGGTCGCCGACATCTGCACACTCTTTCTCGATAATGGACGCAATGATCATTATCTCATTTTCTGACCGCTTGAGCTTCTTTGCCTTTGCTTTCGCCTTGCTGTCGAATATCTCTTTGTGCGCGTCCAGAAGCTGTCTGATGATCTCGTCTTCAGAAGTGCCTGCAGGAACACTGTATGTGTCCGGAACAAGATAACCCTCAAGCATATGCTCGTTATTCTGCGCTCCCTTAAGGAAGCTGTAGTCGTCAAGATATTTCCCTGACTCAAGCAGCTTGATGAACTTCTTCTTGCTTATGCCGTCTTCCTTCGCTACTGCTTCTGCAATATCGTACTCTGTGTATCCTTCAGGTATGGTGACTTTGATAGTATTCACCTTGCCCTGGGAAATTATGTCGGCGATCTCTTTCATCGACATCGATGGAGAAAGTGCATAATGACCTGCCTGATAACTGGCTCCAAGCTTATGTAGACGGGTGTACAGCGTGAAATCCTTCGCGCTTTTAACTATACCGTTGTCTGCGAGTATATCGGATATTCCAGCCGCATATGTTCCCTCAGGTATCTTGACCTGCACATATGAATCGTCATCCGGCTTATATGCAGCCCCCAGACCCTGAAGGTACATAAAGACAAGCCCTGCTGCAAAGACAAGGATAAGGAGTACGATAATAAAGGCGTACTTTGCCGCTCCGCCTTTTTTCTTTTTTTCAGAATCCATGTTAGTTAGATCTTCCCAGATATTCTCCTGATCTTGTGTCGATCTGGATAACTTCTCCTTCTTCGATGAAGATAGGAACCTGAATGACCGCTCCAGTCTCAACTGTGGCAGCCTTGGTTACGTTAGTAGCTGTATTGCCCTTTACGCCCGGCTCAGTGTCGATGACTTTCAGGTCAACAAAGTTCGGTGCTTCTACCGAGAACGGTGTTCCCTTGAAGAACTTGATCGTGGCCATGTCGTTCTCTCTGATGTACTGGATAGCGTCAGCAACGTCATCATAACCCAGCGGAACGAGATCATATGTCTCCATGTCCATGAAATAGTAGAGCTCTCCATCATTATAGGAGTACTGCATCTGCTTTGTATCGATGTGTGCCTGGTTGAACTTCTCTGTAGGGTTGAAAGCGTCTTCTCTTATCGCCCCTGTGAGGATATTCTTGTACTTGGTCCTTACGAATGCTGCGCCCTTTCCCGGCTTTACATGCTGGAAGTCAAGTACTACATGCGGCTCACCGTCGATCTCAAAAGTCATACCTTTTCTGAATTCTCCTGCTGAAATCATTTCTCTGTCTCTCTTTCCTTATTACTATAGTTTTATATCCACCCTGTATCTCACTTTGATGAAGATGAGTACGGGAATGTACCATTGTTATCAAACATCCAGGAAGACCGGTATGATTATCGGACTTCTTCTTGTCTTCTCAAATATATATTTTCTTAATGCGTCTCTGGATCTGTTCTTCAGTTCGTTCCAGTCGCATATGCCGTGGTCAAGACAATCTTCTATGGCGTCTGCAGCGACGTCCTTTGCCTCATCTATAAG
Source organism: uncultured Eubacterium sp. (assembly GCA_964388765.1). GTDB lineage: Bacteria > Bacillota > Clostridia > Peptostreptococcales > Anaerovoracaceae > Aminicella. The sequence goes on along the minus strand of CAYMBU010000039.1, from coordinate 2,415 downwards.
ATCGCCGTTCTCTTTCACATAGATGAATCCCCTGGTCACGATCTCAGGGCCTGAAACAAGCTCAAGCGCTGTTCTGTCCACTGCCGCGGAAACGATCAGTATACCTGATTCTGAAAGAACTTTTCTGTCTTTCAGAACGATTCCGCCGACGTCTTCTGTACCGAGTCCGTCCACAAGGACATCCTCTGCCGGAACTACATTCTGGAATTCGATAGCTCTTCTCTTATCGATAGTGAGCTGATCTCCGTTCTTCAGTATGAACACATTGTCCGGATCCATGCCCAGCTCTATCGCCAGTTCCTTATGCCTGACAAGATGCCTGTGCTCACCGTGAACCGGCATGAAGAACTTAGGCTTTATCAGCGAGTGCATGAGCTTCAGGTCTTCCTGGCAGGCGTGACCTGAAACATGTATATCAGCTATGTCGTTATATATGACCTGTATGTCCTTCTCATACAGCTTGTTAACGACTCTGCTTACTGTCTTCTCATTACCCGGTACAGGCGTTGACGAAAAGATGACCATGTCGTTTTTCTTCAGCTTGACATCCTTATGTATGTCATCCGCCATTCTTGACAGCGCAGACATAGGCTCTCCCTGGCTGCCCGTTGTGATTATCACCAGCTTGTTGTCCGTTACGGTCTTTGCCTGTGAAAGCTCAACAAAAGCAGTATCCGGATAATGCAGATATCCCAGCTCTTTGGCAAGAGATACGACGTTTTCCATGCTCCTGCCTGATACAGTGAACTGTCTGCCATATTTTCTCGCAAGATCTATGACCTTCTGCACTCTGTCCACATTCGATGAGAACGTGGCGATGATGATACGGTGTCTGGCATTCGCGAATATACCGTCCAGTGTTTTGCCCACGACCTGTTCAGACGGAGTATGCCCCGGCCTGAGTACGTTTGTACTGTCACACAGCAGCAGGTCTACTCCTTTCTTGCCTATCTCGGCAAGTCTGGCAAAGTCTATTGGAGCGCCGTCAAGCGGAGTATAGTCGATCTTGAAATCACCTGTATGGAATATTCTCGCTGCCGGTGTCTCGATCAGGAAACAGAGTGAATCTGCTATCGAATGAGTCGTTCTTACCGCTTCGACTGTAAACTTCCCGATCTTTATTTTATCTCCTGCATTTATCGGCCTTAAGTCTCCGGTCAGCCTGCGCTCATCGAGCTTATGCTGTATGAGTCCAAGCGCAAGTCTTGTGCCGTATACAGGAACATTTATCTTCTCAAGGAGAAACGGTACTGCGCCTATATGGTCTTCATGTCCGTGTGTTATGATAAGGCCTTTCACACGCTTCGCGTTCTCCACCACATATGAGAGATCAGGGATGACTACATCTACCCCGAACATCTCATCTTCCGGGAAAGTCATGCCGCAGTCCACAATGAGTATCTGATTCTGATACTCCAGAACTGTCATGTTCTTTCCTATTTCATCGAGACCGCCTATCGGGATGACCTTCATGTTTTCAGGCTTCTTCTTAGACTCAGGTTTCTTCGGCCTGGCCTGATCAGCCTTTGAAGGTCGTCTGATAGCTCTTTCAGCATGATGCTTTTCTTTAAGTCCGAGCCCCCTGATGATCTCTTTTAAGTCGTTTGTGTCGTCTCTCATTTATCCCTCTCTATCTAACGACGAAATTCACAAGCTTGCCAGGGATAGCGATGACCTTCACCACATTCTTTCCTTCAAGAAGAGACTTTACAGTGTCATCATTTTCCACCTGTTCCTGCATCTCTTCTCTGGAGATATCTGCCGCAACGTTCATCTTGGCCTTCAGCTTTCCGTTGAACTGAATAATGATCTCTACAGTGTCCTGTATGAGAGCGCCTTCATCAAACTCAGGCCAGTCCGTATCGCATACGGCTGTCTCGTGTCCAAGATCAGCCCACATCTCTTCACAGATATGCGGCGTAAAAGGTGATAATACAAGGATCAGATCATTGACTGCCTTTGTCAGAAGCGGCCTGTTGATCTCTTTGATCTCTTTATATCTGTACATCTCGTTGACCAGCTCCATGATCGAGCTTATAGCTGTATTGAAGCTGAATCTACCACCTACGTCCTCTGTAACTTTCTTGATCGTCGCATTTAACGTATAATTCAGTTTTCTGTCGTCATCTGATCTGACAACGACTTCCCCATTGTCTTCCAGCCCGTTCTTCTGGAAATCATATACGAGTCTCCACACTCTGTTAAGGAACCTGTAGCTTCCCTCTACTCCCTCGTCTGTCCAGTCAAGCTCACGGTCAGGAGGAGCAGCAAACAGAATGAAGAGTCTCGCTGTATCTGCCCCGTACTTGTCAAGTATCTCATCCGGAGATACCACGTTTCCGAGTGATTTACTCATCTTCAGGAACTTGCCGCTTGCAGGATCTTCCTTGCAGACCATTCCCTGTGTAAGCAGGT
>CAYMBU010000038.1:0-12850 GCA_964388765.1 uncultured Eubacterium sp. | reverse complement strand
CAAGCATGAGAAGCGGATTGTGGTTATATATGACACCGCTGAAGTACGAGGCGTCCATGTACGCCCGCAGCGCGTCCGCCGTCTTGTCCGGCAGCAGCTGAAGGATGAGCACCAGTACCGCCAGCGCAATGAATGCATAGAGCACGCCGAGTATGATCCCGAGCAGGAGACCGCCGAAACTGTCTACGAACGCAATCGGTCCGTCGTGATATTCCTTGGACAGAAGATGCGACGCCATGAACAGTACGATCTTTATCGCGAGGATAATCAGAAGGAATGAAGCGACCATGAGGACTAAGCCTGTTATGCTCTCTGCTGCTTCACGCGCAGCATAATCCGCAGCGTTTCCTGCCCAGTTACGGAACATGGAAGGCGCCGTCGTCACAGCCTTGGAATCTGCAGCGTTTCCTGAGAGTCCGGCTGCTATGGCGTTTTCCAGGCCGGGTCCGATACCCGTATCATATATGAAGTTTTTCACGTCGTCCGTGAAGAAGATCCCGCATACGATGCATGCAGCCCACTGCAGCACGCTGATAACGGTGCGGGCAAAACCTATGTGTGCATAGCATACGGCCGATATGAACACGACGACGCATATACCTATATCAATAATCATGTTTTTGCGAACCTGGGGACGTTTCCCACCTTCGCAAAAATGCGAAGGTGGGAAACGTCCCTGACCTGCAAATTTGCGAAGGTCGGGACAGATAAGATACTATTTGCTTTCCGGCTCAAGGTCGATGTCAGCGTTCAGCTCGAGAACAGAAGTGCAGTTCGGGCATCTTGTAGCGCCGATAGCGATTTCTGTCTTGCAGAACGGGCACTCCTTCGTTGTCGGCTCTTCCGGTGCTTCTTCTTCCTTCTTCTTCAGGTCTGCTGCTTTGTTCATGGCCTTGAGGAGGCAGAAAATGCAGAATGCAACGATCAGGAAGTCGATGACAGCCTGGATGAATGCGCCGTAGCCGATGTTGGCCTTGCCTACTGTGATCGCAAGCTTGGAGAAGTTGACGCCGCCCATTGCAGCGCCGATGATCGGTGTGATGATGTTATCAACGAGAGCAGTGATGATAGCTCCGAAAGCACCGCCGATAACTACGCCTACTGCCATATCCATAACGTTTCCACGCATTGCGAATTCCTTGAATTCTTTAATAAAAGCCTTCATGATTTCAATCTCCTTTTTCTTAATCAAAACAAATATAATTCCAATTTAATGTTACTATCCGGCTATGGTAAAATCAAATAAAAATATCTTAAGCAGCAGCCCGCTGAAGCACTTCCCTTGAGCCCTTGAAACATTGAAAACTTTGGTGTATACTCGTTTCATGACGGGAAAATGTATACAAGATGAACAGTTCATGCGTGAGGCGCTCCTCGAGGCAGAAAAGGCTTTTGATCTCGGAGAAGTTCCGGTCGGCTGTGTGATCGTCAGGGACGGCGAGATCATAGCGAGAGGGCATAACCTTACGGAAACGGTAAAGGATCCCACGGTCCACGCCGAGATGAATGCGCTCCGCGAAGCGGCTGAGAAACTTGGCGGATGGCGCCTTCCGGGGTGTTCTGCCTATGTAACCTGCGAACCTTGTGCGATGTGTGCGGGCGCCATGGTATGGGCGAGGATAGAGAAACTGTACATCGGCGCGGACGACCCCAAGGCGGGGGCCTGCGGCTCGGTCGTGAACGTCGCGTCGAATGAAGGTCTGAACCACCGCATCAAAGTGGAGAGAGGTGTACTGCAGGAAGAGTGCAGCAATATACTTAAGGAATTTTTCCGTACACTTCGGGTGAAATAAATATCCGCATGGAGGAATATATAATGAAGAAAATCAGTTCAGTCATAGCTATTGCGATCATATCTGTAATGATGACGGCAGCGCCTGCCTTTGCCGCGGGGTTCAGCATCGAGTCGACTACGCCTGAAGACGGCGCGAAGAATACGACCAAAGAGAACCTCTGCGTCAAGATCATATTCAATAATGAAGTCGGCAACAAGGAGTCCGCAGAGGCGAACAAAGACGCGTTCCGTATCGTTAACAATGAGGGGAAAGAGCTTCCTTCTCTGATCTACTACAACGAGGATGATCCGAAATACGCTCTTGTTCTGGCAGATACGACCAGGATCCCGGCTTCAGGAGATAACGCGATAAAAGACGATACTGAATACACGTGCGTCCTGGATGCGGATTTTAGGGACAATGATGGCAACACCCTCGGTCAGGAACAGAAGATCAGCTTCACGACCATGAACCAGGGACGCGGCATGATGGTATATATGATCCTCATGGTCGGCATGATGGTCGGCATGATGGGACTGACGATTTACCAGACTAAGAAAGACGCCGAGAGAGAGGCAGCCGGCGAAGTGGTCGAAGAGACATTCAATCCATATAAAGAGGCAAAGCAATCGGGCAAGACTGTAGAGCAGGTCATCGCCGAGCACGAGAAAGAAAAGAACAAGAAGAACAGCGGCATCATGGGAATGCTCGCGGGCAGTAAGGATGACTCCGCAGAAGAAGCTGCTAAGGTCAGGGACAAGAACGCCAAGAGAGACGGCGAGTATTACTGCGTGAAGAGGCCACAGCCTATCTCGGCCGCAGGCTCGACATACAAGACAGGACGTAAGGCCAAAGCGGAAGCGGCGGCAGCAAAGGCCGAAGCCGAAAAACAGGCGCGTAAGGCAGAGGGCTACAGCAAGAAGAAGTCCGAGAAGAAGGACGAAGGCAAGAACAAGAAGAAGAAAGGCGGCAGAAAATAGTTATTCAGTCGTTTGCGAAAATCAATCTGTCGATAGACGTTGGGCCGCGCGGGGACAATGGATTCCACACGGTCGATATGGTCATGCAGCAGCTTTCGTTTCATGACGACGTAACAGTGAGCTATACACCGCTGGGGAAAAGCGGTTCGTTTGACATAGAGGTCAGAACGAACCGCTATTATCTTCCGGCAGACAGAAGGAATCTTGCCTATCAGGCGGCGGAGCTGATGGCACGGGACGAACGTACCGCAGGGTCTGTCATGCCCGGGAAGATCCTTATCAACATAAAGAAACGCATACCTGTTGCCGGGGGACTTGCAGGCGGGAGCGGGAACGCGGCAGCCGTGCTGCACGCACTGAACATGATATGGGATCTTCATCTGAGCCTTCAGGAGCTTATGGATCTCGGCGCCGAGCTGGGGTCTGACGTTCCGTTCTGCGTGATGGGGCAGGCCCGTGCGAACAAAGATCTTCCGGATTATCTGAAGAATGATCCAATGGCTTCGTCATGCGCCAGAGCTACAGGAAGAGGGACAGAGCTTGAGCCGCTTCCGGCGCTGAAGGCCTGGATAGTTATCGCCAAGCCTAGATTCAGCGTTTCTACGAAAGAGGTCTATGAAGGTATAGATGGGATCGACGTCCAGTCAAGACCGGATAACGACAGGCTTGCCGGTATGTTGAAGGCAAAGCAGCCGGCGGGCGGAAAGGCTGATGATTACGGCGTCATGCCTTCAGAGGAGATGTACGCTGATTTCATAAACGTACTGGAGCTTTATACACTTGACGCACATCCGAAAGTAAGAGAACTCAAGGAAGCCATGAAAGCAGCCGGAGCCGAATATGCGCTGATGAGCGGAAGCGGACCTACTGTATTCGGGACATTTAGGACAGTAGCTGCAGCCAGAAAGGCGGCGGAGATGCTGCAGGATGACGGATATACGGCATACTGGACGAAAACGATGCTTTGATCAGGAGAACTATATGGACGCTAATGAGCATGTAAATCACAAGCCTCTAAGGGAGCGGGTATATGATCAGCTGAAGAGACGGCTGCTTACCGGTAAGATCAGGCCGGGGACAAGGATGATGGAAGTCGATCTGGCTTCAGATCTTGGAGTGTCAAGGACGCCTGTACGCGAAGCGATCCGTGAGCTGGGTAAAGAAGGACTTGTGACCATAGAACCGAGGCGCGGGGCTTTTGCGTCAGAGATATCGGTCAAGGATATGATAGATACGCTGACCGTGCGTGAAGAGCTGGATGCGCTTGCCGCTTCGCTTGCGGCTTCCAGGATCACGAAAGCAGACGAGAAGAAACTGCTGGAGCTTACCGATAAATATGCTGCGGCGATAGATTCCGGTGACATGGACACGATGATCCGCGCGGACGAGGCTTTCCACAAGCGCATCGCAAGGATCACAGGAAACAAGACCCTGTACCAGGTCGTTAAGACAGTACAGACTCAGGTGCTCAGATTCCGCTATCTGTACTACGAGGATCTGGCAAACTATCAGAATATGCCTACGGAGCACAGAGAGATAATCGACGCGCTCATGACAGGCGACAGCGAACACGCACGTGACGTGGCGTTCGATCACGTAAGACGGCTCAAGGATTTCGTGATAAAGGAAGGATCCGACTTCGCGACATACAGGTAGAACAAAGCGTCGAAAATAAAGAAAGACAATGAAAAAGGCTGACGGATGAACTCCGTCAGCCTCTTTATATTTATAGGGGGTTGATTGAAAAAGACTATATTTTTAGTGGCTGGTATCCGAGCTGGTCAGAGTCGTTGTGATCTTGACTGTCTGTCCGTTGTCTCTCGCGATACCGAGCTTGACCTTGTCTCCGACTTTCTTCTTTGAAAGTATGGAGGCGAGCTGGTCGTTGTCCGAGATCGTCGTTCCGTCGGCTTCATAGATGATGTCGCCTGCCTGGAGTCCGGCCGCTTTTGCTTCATCGCTGGTCACCTGCTTGATCAGGAGCCCGCCGTATTTGTATCCGAACTGCATCGCTGTCTGGTTGTCAACAGGGGATACCATGATGCCGATGATAGGAGTGCTCTTGCTGAGATCTGAGCTGTCGCCTGAATTGACGTTCCCGCCGGTCTCGATGATCTTCTTGGCGATCTTGGCAGCCTTGTTGATAGGCGTCGCGAACCCGAGTCCGTCGATGTCAGATCCTGTTGATTTCGCTTCTACAATACCGATAAGGTTCCCGGATGTGTCGAACATGCCGCCGCCTGAATTTCCCGGGTTGATGGAAGCGTCTGTCTGGAACAGGTTAAGAGTCCTGTTGTCGACTGTCAGGTTTCTGTTGAGAGCGCTGATTATACCTGTGGTAGCTGTTCCGGAAAGAGTTCCCAGAGGATTTCCGATCGCGACTACCTGATCTCCTACCTCAAGCTTGCTGCTGTCGCCGTATGTGGCCTCCTGCAGATTCTTGGCGTCGACCTTGATGACTGCGATGTCGTTGGAAACATCCGCGCCGATCAGCTTTGCGGAATATTCCTTGCCATCACGCAGTGTGACTGTGATCTTCCTTGCTCCCTCAATAACGTGCTCGCATGTGATGATGTAGCCGTCGCTCTGGATGATGACGCCGCTTCCGGCACCCTGAGTGACGTAGTTCTGCATCCACATATCTGTAGCTACAGACTCTGTGGTTATTGAAACGACAGAGTCCTGCGTCTTTTCTATTATGCTTTTATATGAAAGAGATTCGTCGGATGTCGTCAGCGTATAGTTCGTTGCATGACCGTTTGAAGCAGTCTTGCTGTTGAGATATGTCGTGTACGCTGTCGTGATCCCGACTGAAGCGAGCATGGTGAGAAGCATGGCGATGATCAGGAATATCACGAAAAATCTCTTAGTGACATATCCCGGTCTCTTTGTCTCATAGTATGATGCTCTTCCCGCAGGCGGAGCAGCATACTGGTATGACTGTCCTGCGTCATAAGACCCTGAGCTCTGCCCGCCGTAGAAGCCATTTCCGGTCTCTTCATTTACTTCGCTGAATCCGCTTCCTACGCTTTCCTCTTCTTTGGCAAATGCGCTGTCCACGGTCTCTTCTGCCTGAACAAATTCGTTTTCCGCAGGCTCTTCTGCGTTATCAAAAGCCTCGCCGGCAAATTCTCTGCTTTCTTCATAGTCGGTATTGCGTGCTGTGACTTCTTCCACAGATCCGGCTTCGCCCAGTTCCTGCGTCGCGTCCATATCGGCCGGCGCCTCAGGCTCTGCTGCCTCAGGCTGCTGTTCTACTTCTTCTTCAAAATCTTTTTCTTCCATATCTGTTCCTTATTCCTGTATTGATATATATCAAATACCCACATGACAACGCTGTGTAAACGCCATTAACAGGTATTTCTCAAGATTACAGTCATATTATACATGCTGAATATGAAAAAAATGTGATATAAAATATGAAAATTGTGTGAGAAATGAGTGATATCGTATCTTTTGTTGGTATTGAGGCCAAGATATGATAAAATATCATAAGGTATGAGTAAAAATAACTATCTTGAAAGGAGCTTAAGAGCAATGGACAGGATCGGAGTGTTTTTCGGGGGAAAATCAACAGAGCATGAGGTATCATGCATTTCAGCCACAGCAGTCATCAAGGCTATAGATAAAGATAAACATGACCTTGTATATATAGGAATTAATAAGAAGGGGAAGTGGTTCCGCTATGACGGGCCGGTTGATAATATCGCAGACGGTTCATGGGAGCAGACCGCGGAGCCTCTGAACATGGGAGACCTGCTTGATCTTATCGATTTTGCTCTTCCGATCATGCACGGAGCGTATGGCGAAGACGGAAAGCTCCAGGGCGTATTCGAGATGCTGGACATCCCTTATGCGGGATGCGGAGTTCTCGGATCGGCGCTCGCTATGGACAAGGAAGCGGCCAAGCTCTGCTTCCTGGCGGAGGGCGTGCCTACTGTAGAATTTGTAAACACCACGGCAGAAGAGATCAAAAAAGATCCTGAGCCGGTCATAAAGATCTGCGAGGAGGAATTTGATTATCCGATGTTCGTAAAGCCGGTGAACCTCGGATCAAGTGTGGGGATCTCGAAAGTCCGCGACACAGACCAGCTGAGACAGGGTCTGGGGGAAGCAGCCAGATACGACAAGAGAATAATAATCGAAAGAGGAATAGACGGACGTGAAGTCGAGTGCGGAGTTATAGGAAACGAAACCCCGCTCGTGACAGGTATCGGCGAGATAGAGGCAGGGAATGACTTCTACGACTATGAAGCCAAGTATTCCGGAAACGTAGGTACCGTTGTAACGGTGCCGGCAAAGAACGTGCCGGACGAGACAGTGCAGCAGATAAGAGCTATCGCCGCCCGGGCATACAAGGTCATCGACTGCGAGGGATTCGCAAGAGTCGACTTCATGATAGAGAACGCAACGGGGAACATTTATCTGAATGAGATAAACACCATACCGGGATTCACACAGTACAGCATGTTCCCGACACTCTGGCAGGAGGCAGGCGTTTCGTTCACAGAACTCATAGAGAGGATAGTGGGATATGGATATGAAAGATATAATGCTAAAAATAACAGGCTCTCAGTTCGAGGGTGATAAGCCCCAGGACAAGATGGAATTCGTTACCGAAGGCAAGATGTACGAAGGTGAAGAAGGATCGACCTGCCTTGAGTATGACGAGAGTGAGTTCTCGGGATTCCCGGGGTGCAAGACGAGCCTTACGCTCAAGGGAGACTATGTGAAGATGCAGCGGAAGGGTGAAGACCTGGAGGAAGGCACCGTCATGGAGTTCCAGAGCGGTAAGCGGTTCACGAGTAAATATGACACGCCTTTCGGGATCATGGATATGGAGATCCTCACCGACAGAGTGGACAATACGGTCGATAAGACAGGGAATGGCCATGTCAATATCGACTATCACGTCAGTCTCGACGGCGCGGTAGAAGGAAGGAACGAGCTTCGTATAGAAGTAACAGTTCCGGAAGCGGAAGAAACGGCAAACTGATATAAAGACTGAAAGCAGAAAGGTACAGATAGTATGAACAAGAAGAAGAAACAGCTGATAGCAAAGGTGATCGTGATCATTCTGGTAGCAGCCATGATCATACCTACTATTATTTACGCAATGCAGGGATCCGTATAAAGTGTTTTGAGGACGCAGAACATACCGGGAACGTAAGCAGAAAGGAAAACAGATGAGAGAGATCGGCTTTGATGCAGAGAAATATATGAAAGAACAGTCCGAATATATTCGCGACCGTATCAATTCAGGAGATCACGAGAGGCTTTACATGGAATTCGGAGGAAAGCTCGTGCACGACAAGCACGCGGCGAGAGTCCTTCCGGGCTTTGACGAGAACGCCAAGATCAAGTTGCTCCAGAACCTGAAGGAGCAGGTGGAGATCATCATCTGCATCTATTCCGGCGCGATAACGACGAACAAAACACGTCAGGACTTCGGCATCACGTATGATCTGGAGGTGCTCCGCCTCATCGATACGTTCCGGAAGTACGACCTCGACATCAACAGCGTCGTCGTTACGAGATATCAGGACGTCGATTCTGTCAATATGTTCATCAACAAGCTCGAGCGCCGCGGTATCAGGACGTACAAGCATTTTTACACGAAGGGCTATCCAAGCGACGTTGACACGATCGTAAGTGAGGAGGGCTACGGAGCCAATCCATACATCGAAGTATCAAAGCCGCTGGTAGTCGTAACCGGTCCGGGCGGAGGAAGCGGAAAGCTCGCGACGAGCCTTTCACAGCTGTATCATGAGAATCTCCGCGGAGTCAAGGCGGGATACGCCAAGTTCGAGACATTCCCGATCTGGAACCTGCCGCTGAAGCACCCGGTCAATATTGCCTATGAAGCTGCTACGGCAGACCTGAAGGATGTGAATCAGCTGGATTCATTCCATCTTGAGGCTTACGGTGTAACAGCTGTGAACTACAACCGTGACATGGAAGTCTTCCCTGTCGTGAAGAGGATCATAGAGAAGATCACCGGAAAAGAATCAGAATATAAATCGCCTACAGATATGGGCGTGAACCGCGCGAAGGCAGGTATCATAAATGATGAAGTATGCCGCTACGCGGCGGTACAAGAGATAATCCGCAGATATTTCATCGCAGAAGTGGACTACAAGAAGGGAAAGATCAGCGAGGAGACGCTGGAACGTTCGCGTCTTCTGATGGATGACGTCGGCGCATATCCGGAAGACAGGAAGTGCGTTGAGCCGGCACGGGCGAAAGTTGAAGAAAAGCATGAGCTGGACAAGAAACGTTATGAGAACGTAGTCGCGATGGCGGTGGAAATGCCGGACGGTCATATGATCACAGGCAGGAGCTCCAGGCGTATGGTAGCGGCTGCTGCTGCGGTCTTGAACAGTATCAAATATCTTGCCGGTATGGATGACGACACTATGCTCATTGCGCCTGATGTGCTTGAGTCGATACAGAGGCTGAATACGGAAGCGCTGTCTTCTGAGAAGACGAGCCTGAACTGTGAGGAGATACTGATAGCGCTCACTATCTCGACCACAAGGAATCCGGCGGCAAAGCTTGCTGCGGAAAAGCTGACCGAGCTGTCAGGGTGCCGTGCTCACTGTACGGCGATCCTGTCAGACAGAGATGAGCAGACGCTGAAAGCGCTCGGGATCGACGCGACGTGCGACCCTGAGTATGTAACGACGAACCTTTACAATAACTAAACGGTACGGCTGCAAACAGCCGGATTTATGATCGGAGGATACGGCAATGACGTATTCTATAATCGGCATACTGGCCTCGATAATACTTCTCATTATCAACAGAGACGTAATATGGGGCAGTGATGCTGCAGGTGATGGAGAAGTAAGGAGGAATTACAGATTCTTCCTTTTTGGCGTAATGGCCTATTACATTACCGATATGCTGTGGGGCATACTTCACGCTGAGCGCCTTATCGGGCTGGTATATGCAGATACAGTCATCCATTTCATAGCGATGGCTGCGGCTGTTATGCTCTGGACCAGGTATGTGATCTCATATCTCGGAGAACAGAATACATTCAGCAGGTTTCTGTATTTTGCAGGCCGCATGTTTCTTATTGCCGAAGTTGTGCTGGTAGCGGTGAACTTCTTTAAACCGGTCATTTTCTGGTTCGATGAAGCCGGAGAGTATCACGCAGAGAGCGCTAGATACGTTACTCTGGCGATCCAGATAATTCTTTTCTTCCTGACATCCATTTATACTCTTTACAATACTTCCAAGACTCAGGGAACAATCAAACACAGACACATGACGATAGGCGTATTCGGAATAGCAATGGTGATCTGTATCGGCGTACAGGTCTTCTATCCGCTTCTTCCTTTCTATGCCATGGGATATATGCTGGGGACCTGCCTGCTCCACAGCTTTGTGCTTGAGGACGAGAAAGAAGAGTATCGGACAAAGCTTGAAGAGGCGCTGGAACGTGAACACAGGCAAAAGGAAGAACTTCAGGAAAGCCGTGAAGCTCTACGTGACGCACTGGCCTCTGCTGAAAATGCAAGCAAGGCGAAGACGACGTTTCTGTCCAACATGAGTCACGAGATCAGGACGCCGATGAATGCGATAATCGGCCTGAACAATATAGCCATGAATGAACCGTCGGCGAGCGATAAGGTAAAGGAGTATCTGAAAAAGATCGATTCATCCGCACAGCATCTCCTCGGGATCATAAATGATATCCTTGACATGAGCCGGATCGAATCCGGCCGTTTGAAGATAACTAACGAGAAATTCTCTTTTGCAAGATGCATTGAGCAGATAAATACGATGATCGGCGGTCAGTGTGCCGATAAGGGGATCATATATGACAGCAGCATAAAAGGCCGTGTCGACGATTACTATTACGGCGACGCAATGAAGCTGAAGCAGGTGCTGATAAACATCCTGGGTAATGCCGTAAAATTCACGCCGGAAGGCGGAACGGTGACATTTGTCATAGAGGAAGGCCCGGAATATGATAAAAAGGCCGTGCTCGGATTCAGGATCAGCGATACCGGTATCGGAATGAGCAGCGAATATCTGCCGCATATTTTTGATGCGTTCAGCCAGGAGGATTCATCGGCAACGAACCGCTATGGAAGCACCGGCCTGGGCATGCCGATCACGAAAAGCATAGTCGAGCTTATGAACGGCACTATAGATGTTGAGAGTAAGAAAGGCAAGGGCACTACATTTACTGTCACAGTAACCCTCGGGAAGACAGAACGCAGCAATATAGAGACACCTAAAGGTGAGCTTGACCCTCATGAGCTTAATGTACTGGTTATAGACGACGATAAGATAGCCCGTGAACATGCAGAGATAGTTCTTGGTGAAGTCGGCGTCAAATGTGATACCGCAGGATCAGGCAAAGAAGGGCTGGAGATGGTGAAGATCAGGCACGGGCGTAATGAGGATTACAACCTGATACTGGTCGACTGGCGGATGCCTGATATGGATGGTGTGGAGACTTCCAGGCAGATCAGGGCAACTGTAGGAGATAAAACGCCGATTATCATACTTACCTCGTTCAACTGGGATGAGATCGAGAGCGACGCAAGAAAAGCCGGGGTCGATACATTTGTTTCCAAGCCTTTGTTCGCGGCGAGTGTCATAGAGGAATTCAGAGAAGCGTTCAGACGAAAGAACGAAGCGCTCATCAAAAACACTGTCGACCTTGCGGGAAAGCATATTCTGCTTGCAGAAGACGTGCCTGTTAACGCAGAGATCATGATGATGCTGCTTTCGAAGAGAGATATGGAAGTTGATCTCGCAGAAAACGGCAGGATCGCGGTCGATCTTTTTGAAAAGAGTGAGCCGGATCATTACGACGCTATTCTTATGGATATGCGCATGCCTGAGATGGATGGACTGGAAGCTACCAGGGTTATCCGTAAAATGGACAGAGACGATGCGTCCAGAGTACCGATCATAGCTCTTACCGCGAATGCGTTCGATGAGGATGTACAGCGCAGCATGCAGGCGGGCCTTAATGCGCACCTGTCAAAGCCTGTTGAGCCGGAAGTTCTTTACAAGACTCTTGAGAAGCTGATAGCAGGATACAGTCACGTATGATAAATGAATACAGCACGATATGAGAACAGGTCCCCGGACAGGGTGTGAGAACAATGCCCCGGACGGGGGTTTTGTTAAATAATTATCTTTACATTCGCACGCCGTGTGGTACAATGAAGTCAGCCAGTTGTGGGACTCACAACAGAACCTGCAGCTGGTCTTAAAAACTTTGCAAAGGTTTTAAGCTTACGGATGTGGCTTGCGGGACCCCACTGCAGGCCATGAGCACCAATCACATTTAGGAGGTAATCAACATGAAAGTAGGAGTTATCGGATCAGGCACAATGGGAGCCGGCATCGTTCAGGTACTCGCCATGCACGGACATGAAGTAGTAATGAATGCCAGACATCAGGAATCCGTTGACAAGGGCATCGCAAAGGTAGAGAAGAGCCTTGCCAAGCTCGTTGCCAAAGAGAAGATCGCTGCTGACGCTAAAGATGCTGCAATGGCACTGATCACAGGAACAACTGATATCGCAGGTGTTAAGGACGCAGACCTCATCATCGAGGCAGCTGCTGAAAACATGGATGCGAAGAAGGCTCTGTTCAAAGAGCTCGACGAGCTGACAAAGCCGGAATGCATCCTTGCTTCCAACACATCTTCACTCTCAATCACAGAGATCGCAATGGCTACAGGAAGACCTGACAAAGTCGTAGGAATGCATTTCTTCAATCCTGTTCCTGCAATGAAGCTGGTTGAAATCATCAATGGACTTCTGACATCAGAAGAAACAAACAAGGCTGTTACAGACCTCGCTGCAGAACTTGGAAAGTCACCTGTACAGGTCAAGGAAGCTCCTGGATTCGTAGTTAACAGGATCCTGATCCCTGAGATCAATGAAGCTATCGAGATCCTGAACGAGGGTATCGCTTCCGCAGAGGACATCGATACAGCTATGAAGCTTGGCTGCAACCACCCAATGGGACCTCTCGCACTGGGCGACCTCATCGGACTGGACGTTTGCCTCGCTATCATGAACACACTCTACACAGAGTTTGGCGACAGCAAGTACAGAC
>CAYMBU010000037.1:0-12905 GCA_964388765.1 uncultured Eubacterium sp. | reverse complement strand
CATCAACGGCGGTGTTTATGTTGTTATGGAAGCAGATACAGATCTTACCGGAACAGAACTCAAGACGACGATGGAACAGGCAAGAAATGTTCTGGAAAGACGTGTTGACGCCATGGGCGTAGCCAATGCGACGGTCACGGTCGAAGGCGAGAAGAGGCTGAGGGTGGAAATGCCTGGAGTCGACGATGCCAAGACAGCGATAAACAGGATCGGAGAAACAGCAAAGCTGCGCTTTACGACTTCAGATAACACAGAGTATCTCGACGGTGAGCATATCAAAGACGCAACAGCCGATACAGATACAGAAAACGGCGGGTATAAGATCGTTCTTACATTCACTAGAGAAGGTCAGAAAAAGTTTGCGGAAGCTACTGAGAAAGCTTCTTCAGGACAGGTAACAGCAACTGTTCAGGATGAAGAAGGAAACAAAGTGAGCAATAATTCAGTAGTGATCTGGCTTGACGATAACATTCTTACTGCGCCTACATGTGACGAGAAGATCGACAGTGAATCCTGTGAGATCACAAACAGAGGCGGCGGAATGTCGAGAGAAAACGCAACTGAGGAAGCTGCGCTGATAAGAGGAGGAGCTCTTCCTGTATCTCTTAAAGAAGTCGAATCTTCAGTACAGGCTGCGTCGATAGGTGAAAATGCTCTTGACAAGAGTATCGTAGCAGGAGCTATCGGTCTCGGACTTGTTTTCCTGATCATGTTCCTTTTCTACAATGTGCTCGGTCTTTTTGCTGATATTGCACTTGCGCTTTATGTAATGATAGTGCTCTGGGGAATGGTCGGACTTAACGCAGTCTTAACACTTCCTGGTATCGCAGGACTTATCCTTGGTATCGGTATGGCAGTAGACGCGAACGTTATCATCTTCTCCAGAATAAAAGAGGAGATCGGCCTCGGCAGGTCGATAAGGGTCGCTGTAGACGAAGGATTCAGACACGCCCTTGTGACAGTACTCGACTCACAGATAACAACACTTATCGCGACTATAGTTCTTTATCAGCTTGGATCCACTACAGTAAAAGGATTCGCGATCACTCTTATGATCAGTATCATCGTTTCGATCTTCACTGCGGTATTCGTTACACAGTGCTTCGTAGGAGTGCTTGCTGATTCATCAGCCGCAAAGAACGTATTCTTCGGATGCAAGGCTGACGGTACTCCGATCAGGATCCTGCGTAAGGAATTCGATATAATCGGGCACAGAAAGATTTTCTACATCATAAGCGGAGCTCTCATCTGCTGCGGCATACTGTTCTTCGCTATCAGAGGATTCAATTATGGTATCGACTTTACAGGCGGTACTATGATGCAGATCGACATGGGTAAGAAGGTGAGCCAGCAGGATGTTCATAAGAGCATCAGCAGCTTCAACCTCAAGGAATCGATCGTGTTCTCAGGAGAGAACAACGAAAGCATCGTTATCAAAACCACGAAGGCTCTTGATGCGTCTGCAAGAGACGAAGTAACAGATACTATCATTAAAGATTTCGGACTTAAGGATGACGCTGTCAAGGCTTCGGAACAGTTCGGCGCTACTATCGGAGGAGAGATCAGATCCAACGCGATCAAGAGTATCCTTATCGCCGCGCTGTTCATGCTGCTCTATATAATCATCAGATTCAGATCATGGAAATACGGAGTCAGCGCTATTGCCGGTATCGGACATGACGTGCTCGTGCTTCTGTCCATGTACACGATATTCCACTTCACAGTCAACAACCCGTTCGTAGCTGTAGTGCTTACGATAGTCGGATACTCGATAAACGATACGATCGTAATATTCGACCGTGTCAGAGAAAACAGACATATCATGAGAGGACAGCCGCTGAAGGATATACTGAACGCGAGTATCAATCAGACGCTCGACAGATCTATCCTGACGTCAGTAACGACATTCGTTGCTATAATTCCTCTTCTGATCATGGTATCAGCTTCACTCAGCGGATTCGTCATTCCTCTGATGATCGGAGTCATCTGCGGTACATATTCATCAGTATTCCTGTGCACTCCGCTGTACTATGAGTTCAATAAGCGTGAGGAACTCTCCAAGTATCAGGCTCAGGAAAGAGCAAAGAAGCGTATAGAGGAAAATAAAGAGAAGAAAGCCAGAGAAAAGGCTGAAGAGAAGGCTGAGATAAAGGCTGAGGAACTCAAAGAAGAACAGACAGCCAAGTCAAACAAGACAAAAAAGAGTAAGGGCAAGAAGAAAAAGTCCAAAAAGAACAAATAGACGAGTCATAAAGAGAAGCGGCAGGATCAATGAAGTCTAAACAGAGTTTTCTTAAAGACATTTCTGAATACAGGCAGCACGACCTTGGCCTTATCGGACAGGCATACGATAAGGCCAGGGAGCTGCATAACGGCCAGCTCAGGAAAAGCGGAGAGCCATATCTTATCCATCCTATAGCAGTAGCTGAGATACTGGCGAAATATGGCATGGATGATGTGACTGTCATGGCAGGCCTGCTTCACGATGCTGTGGAAGACACTGAGTATACTCTGGAAGATCTGACACTAGATTTCGGAGATGAAGTCGCTCTTCTGGTAGACGGAGTGACAAAGCTCGGATCTATCAAATTTGATAATAAAGAAGAAGCACAGGCAGAGAATCTGAGAAAGATGTTCCTCGCCATGTCGAAAGACATAAGGGTGCTGATAATCAAGCTTGCCGACCGGCTGCACAACATGAGGACCATAGAATATATGAGCCCTGCCAAGATCGTCGAAAAGTCACAGGAAACGCTTGATATCTATGCGCCTCTTGCCAGCAGGCTCGGTATATATCAGATCAAGTTCGAGCTGGAGAATATCGCTTTTGAATATCTTCATCCCGAAGAATATGCGACTCTTGAAAAAGAAGTATCAGAAAAGAAGAAGCAGAGAGAAGGACTTATCGAAAGCGTATCATCACAGATCCGCAAGGCTCTGGATGCTATTGGGATGAAATATGAGATACAGGGAAGGTCCAAGCATCTTTACAGTATCTACAAGAAAATGACTCTGCAGCATAAGCAGCTCGATGAGATCTTTGATCTTACTGCTATCCGTGTACTTGTAGAAGACGTCAGAGACTGTTATGCGGTGCTCGGACAGGTACATACGATGTGGACGCCGATCCCGGGCAAGTTCAAGGATTACATCGCAATGCCTAAGCCGAATATGTATCAGTCCCTGCATACGACTGTTATCGGTGATAACGGAGAACCTTTCGAGATCCAGATAAGAACGTTCGAAATGCACCGTATCGCTGAATACGGAATCGCGGCGCACTGGAAATATAAAGAGGGCGATACGACAGGCAAGCAGGACAGAGAAGATATGAAGCTTGCATGGATCAGGCAGACTCTGGAGACACAGAAGGAAGATGATCCGGAAGAATTCATGGAGAACCTGAAGATGGATCTGTTTTCATCTCAGGTATTCGTATTCACTCCAAGAGGGAAAGTACTTGACCTTCCTGCCGGTTCAACGCCTCTTGACTTTGCTTTCAAGATCCATACAGATGTCGGCTGCAGATGCGTCGGTGCCAAGGTGAACGGCAAGATGGTCACGATAGACCACAGACTGCATAACGGCGACATAGTGGAGATCGTCACATCGTCCAATGCATCCG
The DNA here is from genome assembly GCA_964388765.1 of uncultured Eubacterium sp. GTDB lineage: Bacteria > Bacillota > Clostridia > Peptostreptococcales > Anaerovoracaceae > Aminicella. Next base: position 9,280 of record CAYMBU010000037.1, on the reverse strand, counting down.
GGCCTTCTGTCGACTGGCTGAAAATCGCGAGAAGTTCTTCCGCCAGAAACAAGATAAGGCAGTGGCTCAAGAAGCAGAATAAAGGCGATGAGATCGCAAAAGGTAAAGACGCCCTGGATAGATTTATCCGTAAGAAGGGATATGATCCGAGAACATGCGCCAAAAACGTATATCTCGTCAACGCGGCGAAAGAGATGAACTTCGCTTCTCTTGATGACGCCTATGTGCAGATAGCGCAGGGCGGAACGCTGCTGAGCAAGTTCGCTAATCTGCTTTTCTCATATTATGACGAAGAAATCGCCCGTGAGCAGAAGAGAAAAGAAGAAAAAGAAGCGGCTTTGCTCAACAAGACCGCTGAACTTACGAGATCCGAGAGACACAGCAAGGAAGATCCGGGAATTATTGTTAGCGGTGCTGAGAATCTGATGATAAGAGTCGCAAGGTGCTGCAACCCTGTTCCAGGCGACGAGATAGTCGGCTTCATAACCAAGGGAAGAGGAATAACTGTTCACAGATGTGACTGCCCTAATATAAAATCTCTTCCTGAGTCTGAGAAAGCAAGATTCATCGACGTAGAATGGGAAGATTCAGCTCAGGCTAAATCATATGTCACGGAAGTATGTATTGACTCAGACGACAGAAAAGGTCTTCTGTCAGATATATCAAGGACATGCGATGAGCAGGACGTAGTGATAGAAGGCCTGAACGGCAGAAAGACAAAGGACGGCGGTGTCAAGATCGTACTTACGCTTTCCATAACCGGCTCGCACGAGATGCAGAAGGTATGCAGAGCTATTAAGAACGTACCGGGAGTCAGAGACGTATACCGCCGGGGTCAGTAATTAAAGTCTGTAAGGCGCATCAAGCGCCATAAACAATAACTATATCAAATATTATTTTAAGAAAAGAAGGAACGATCATGGAAGTAATTGAGTATCAGACAGGACCTCTCAGGGTCAACACGTACTTAGTATTTGATGAGACAAAGGAAGCTTTCCTGGTGGATCCGGGCAGCTATCTGAAGCAGATCTCCAACAAGATCATCGAGAAAGAGCTTGATCTTAAGTACATCGTGCTCACACACGGTCACGGAGACCACATCGGTGGGATCGATCTCTTCAAGGCAGATTTTCCTGATGTCAAGGTAGTGGCTCTCGAAGAAGAGAAAGAAACTCTGAATGATCCTGTAAAGAACAATTCAGCAGTCATTCTCGGCGGACAGATCTCGATGGACGCAGACATTTATGTTCATGACGGAGAGATCCTGAAAGTCGGTAACATGGACCTCAAGCTTGTCGCTACTCCTGGACATACTCCGGGTGGAATGTCGATCATTCTCGAGGACGTGGTATTCTGTGGAGACACACTGTTCAAGGGATCTATCGGCAGATCTGATTTCCCAGGCGGCGACTATCTTACACTGATCGATTCGATCAAAACAAAGCTCTTCGCTCTGCCTGATGAAACAAAGGTTTATCCGGGCCACATGGCAAAGACAACTATCGGCTGGGAAAAGAAGCATAACCCGTTCGTAGGATAGACACAGAGCTAAATGACTGAAGCAATATACAGGTTCAATATACATGGACAGGTCAATATCGCTCTCATGCGTGAGCTGATCGATGAGTTCATTGATCCTGAACAGTATGAGATCACTGACAGCTGCGAAGACGGGGTCATCCAGATAAATACAGATGAATCGTCTGACCGTGATACTGTAAAGCGTGAGCTCTACAGAAAGCTTGCAGATCTTACCGGTACAACACAGAAATGGGGTGCGCTGACAGGTGTCAGACCCGTCAAGCTTGCCGGAGAGCTTATCGAATCTCTCGGTATGGAAGCGGCAACAGAGCGCCTTTCTGACTTCTATTACATGTCTGACGAGAAGATAAAGCTTGTAACAGATATGTATATGTACCAGAAGCAGCTGTTCGGCAAGGCTCCTGATAACAGTGCCGGGATCTATATTGGAATACCTTTCTGCCCTACGAGATGCCTCTACTGTTCTTTTGCGTCTAATCAGGTACCGCCTGCTGAGATAGAAAGATATCTGCCGGTCCTTATACACGAGATAAAGACTGCAGGCGATAGTCTGAGGAATACGGGCGGATCAGCGGAATCAGTATACATCGGCGGAGGAACGCCTACGACGCTTGATGAAGGCCAGCTCAAACAGCTTCTGTCTGAGACACAGAATGCTTTTGGCAACGGCATAAAGGAACTTTCGGTAGAGGCCGGAAGACCTGATACCATCACTGCCGGGAAGCTGGCCGTGCTGAAAGATGCAGGCGTCGGCAGGATAAGCATCAATCCTCAGTCAATGAAACAGGAGACGCTCGACAGAATAGGAAGAAGTCATACGCCGGAAGATATCGAGAAAGCTTTTTTTATGGCTGTTGACGCTGGATTCGAAGTGATCAACGCTGATATAATAGCAGGCCTTCCGGGTGAGGATGAGAATGACTTCGCTGCGACATTGAGACGTATGATAAATATCGGTGCCTCCAACATCACAGTGCATACACTTGCGGTAAAGCGTGGATCCAGGCTGCATGAAGCTGATAAGCAGTATCATTACCGTGCGGCAGAAACGGTCAAGGCAATGCTTGCCATATCACAGGATATGCTGGCAGAAGCCGGATTCAGGCCATATTATCTGTACCGTCAGAAACATATGGCAGGGGCTATGGAGAATACAGGCTACTGCAGAGACGATCTTGCATGCCTGTATAATGTCAGGATAATGGACGAGCACCAGAGCACGCTTGCAATGGGAGCAGGCGGGATCTCAAAGAGATATTATCCCGCCGAAAACAGACTTGTAAGAGTACCTAATGTAACTAACTATCAGGAATATATTAACCGTATTGAAGAGATGCTTCAGCGTAAAGAGAAACTATTTTTTGCAGGAGGAGATAATGCTGACTAACGCACCAAAAGGAACCAAGGATATCCTGCCTGATCAGATATATAAATGGCAATTCATAGAGGAACGTTTCAGGAAAATATGCAGGGCATATGGATTCAGAGAGATCCGTACGCCGATGTTTGAGCACACAGAGCTGTTTCAGCGTGGTGTAGGAGATACTACAGATATCGTACAGAAGGAAATGTATACTTTTGACGATCACGCCGGAAGAAGCATAACGCTCAAGCCGGAAGGCACCGCATCCGTAGTGAGATCTTTTGTGGAACATAAGACATATGCTGATGTTCAGCCTACCAAGGATTATTACATCATTCCGTGTTTCAGATATGAAAAGCCGCAGTCAGGACGTCTTCGTGAATTCCATCAGGTAGGTCTTGAGATATTCGGTACGCCGGATATGCTGGCGGACTGCGACGTGCTCGCGATAGGCCACGACTTCCTTGATGAAATGGGCGTGAAAGATGTTGAGCTCCGTATAAACAGTGTAGGATGCCCGAAATGCAGGGCAGCATACAGGAAGGCTCTTCAGGATTTCCTCAGGCCTCACTTTGATGAGCTGTGTGAGACATGCCAGGAAAGATTTGAAAGGAATCCGATGCGTATACTGGACTGTAAATCGCCTGAAGATCAGGAGATAGTCAAGGATGCGCCTCTTATGCTGGATTATCTCTGTGACGACTGCAGAAAAGCATTTGAAGAAGTACAGAACGGACTCAGGGCCATGGGTATCGATTTTGTCATCGATCCTAAGATAGTAAGAGGATTGGATTACTATACAAAGACGGCCTTTGAATTCGTTTCGAACAAGATCGGCGCACAGGGGACTGTCTGCGGAGGAGGAAGATATGATAATCTCGTAGAAGAGATCGGAGGACCTGCAACTCCCGGAGTCGGCTTCGGTCTGGGCATCGAAAGACTGCTCCGCCTTATGGAAGCAAACGGATATGAGATCCCTGAGCCGGATCCACTGGACGTATTCATAACTGTAATGGGAGATAAGGCGAAGCTTAAAGGGCTTGAGATCATTCATAAGCTTCATCTCGCCGGAATAAGCGCTCAGATGGATCTGATGTCCAGAAACGTAAAAGGCCAGTTCAAATATGCGGCAAGGCTGGGCGCAAGATATACAGTGGTCATAGGTGAGGATGAACTTGACCGCGGAGTTGCTCAGCTTAAGGATATGGATGCTCATGAGCAGACAGAAATAGCGCTGGACGACATAGTAGATGTGCTGAAAAGCAAGACAGAATAGATAGGGGAGACAATGTCAGCAGTATTCACCAGAAGTCATATGGACGGCGTCCTCAGGGCAGCCGATATAGGTAAAGAAGTAGTCCTGAACGGATGGGTAGCCAAGCAGAGAAGCCTTGGAAGCCTTATATTCGTGGACATAAGAGATAAGACAGGCATCACGCAGATCGTTTTTGACGATAGTATACCAGAAGATGTTTTTGGTAAAGCGGAAAGCCTGAGAAGTGAATATGTTATCGGAGTAAAAGGAACTGTCAGGGAAAGATCTTCAAAGAACCCTGATATACCTACAGGCGATATCGAAGTGCTTGCAAGTGATCTGGTCATTTATTCCGAAGCAGAGACTCCTCCTATCTATGTAAAAGATAACGATAACGTAGATGAGAATCTTCGACTGAAATACAGATATCTTGATCTCCGTAAGCAGACTATGCAGAATAACCTTACTTTCAGGCATAAAGTCTGCAAGCTTGCAAGGGATTATTTTGACGAGAACGGGTTCACTGAAGTAGAGACTCCTATGCTCGTAAGATCCACACCTGAGGGAGCAAGGGACTATCTTGTTCCTAGCAGAGTGGCAAGGGGAGAATTCTATGCTCTTCCTCAATCGCCTCAGCTATTCAAGCAGTTGCTTATGTGCGGAGGTACAGACAGATATTTTCAGATCGTGAAATGCTTCAGAGATGAAGATCTGAGAGCTGACAGACAGCCTGAATTCACACAGATAGACCTCGAGATGTCATTCATGAATGTGGACGACATACTTGCGATGCAGGAAGGTTTTCTCAAGAGAGTATTCGGCGAGATGATGGGTATCGATATCAGTCTTCCTCTCAGGAGACTTCCGTGGCAGGAAGCTATGGAAAGATACGGGTCAGACAAGCCTGACACAAGGTTCGGGTTCGAGCTGCATGATCTCAGCGGACTTGACGTGATAAAAGATACTGAATTCATGGTGTTCAGAAACGCGCTGGATAATGGCGGAGATGTAAGGGGGATCTGCATCACAGGAGGATCTCCTGCATACAGCAGAAAGAACATAGACAAGCTTACTGATGAAGCAAAGCATTACGGCGCAAAGGGACTTGTATGGATAAGAGTAGAAGAAGACGGATTCAAATCATCCGTGGGCAAATTCTATGATGACGAGGCACTCAGTAAGATCGCATCTGAATTCAGCGCAGAGCCCGGAGACCTTATTCTTATTGCCGCTGACAGGCCAAAGATCGTTTTCGACACACTTGGATTTCTCAGAAGGCACATTGCGTTCCAGATGGGTATAGTGGATGAGAACAGATTCGATCTTCTCTGGGTCACTGATTTCCCGATGTTCGAGAAAGACGACGAGACCGGAGAAGTAAAGGCTATGCATCATCCGTTCACACATCCTAAGGACGAGGATATTCCTCTGCTGGATACAGACCCAATGGCTGTGAGAGCAGATGCCTATGACATCGTACTTAACGGTGTGGAGCTCGGAGGAGGAAGTCTGAGAATACATGAGAGAGACCTTCAGCAGAAGATGTTCGACATTCTCGGTATCTCCAGAGAAGACAGCGAAAGAAAGTTCGGATTCCTGCTCGAAGCGTTTAAATACGGAGTACCTCCTCACGGAGGACTGGCTTACGGGCTTGACCGCTTCATCATGCTGCTCACAAAGCAGGACAGCATCAGAGACGTGATGGCGTTACCTAAGAACCAGAATGCTGAATGTATGGTGAGCGACGCCCCGAACATAGTTGACAGAGAACAGCTTGATGAGCTGGGTATCAGCATAGAGAATGAGTGATATCGGAATCCTCGGAGGGACTTTTGATCCCTTCCACATGGGTCATCTTACTATAGCGAAAGCAGCTCTTACGGCGGGAGGAATGGCAAGGGTGCTTCTTATGCCAGCTAAGGTCAGCCCGTTCAAGCTCGGACGTGAAATGGCGAGCGAGGAAGATCGTCTTGCCATGGCTGAGATCGCTGCTTCTATGGATGATAATATAGAAGTTTCAAGGCTGGAGCTGGAAGCAGAAGGTGTTTCATACACATTCAGAACTCTTACGACGCTGCATAAGCTGCATCCATACGACAGATACTGGCTCATAGTCGGATCAGACCAGTTCATTGCTCTGGAGTCATGGTACAAAGGCAAGGACATACTTGAGGACTTCCAGATAATACTGGCTCCGAGGCCGGGTTACAGGATGGATGCCCTGGAAGAGAAGATAGGGCGCTATACCAGTGTGTTCGGAACACAGGTAAGAGTAGTAAGAAACGACATGCTCGACATCTCTTCTACGGGCATCAAAGAAAACATAAGAGCAGGCAAGACCATAGAAGGCCTTGTTCCCGCGGGAATAGAACAGTATATTAATGAACACGGACTTTATAGAACAATACATAGTAGATAATTTTTCGGACAAAAGAAGAAAACATACTTATGGAGTAAGAGATACGGCAATGAGACTTGCCGCGAAGTACGGAGCTGATCCGGAAAAGGCAAGAGTATGCGCACTGTATCATGACATGTTCAGACGCGCAAGCGATGAACATATAGAAGAATGCATAAAGAATAACGGACTGGATCCCAGATACAGGGGAGACCCTGACCTTGCTCACAGTAAGATCGCGGCTTTCTATATGAAAGATAACATGGGCATAGATGATGAGGATATGCTTAACGCAGTCAGCTATCATACTACAGGCAGGGCAGGAATGTCTGTACTGGAGAAAGTCGTTTTTATTGCAGACGCCATAGAACCAAACAGAGATTATCCAAGTGTCGGCATGTTGAGAGAAGCCGCAGAAGAAGATCTGGATAAAGCCTGTCTGATACTTCTCGAGAGAACAGAGGGGTATCTGAAGACAAAAGGCCGTACGATGGATAAAGATAGTATAGAAGCAAGAGATTATTTCAGAAAGGTAGTAGAAAGCAGAGATATGGATAACAGAGAACTGGCAATGGAGGCTGCGAAGCTTCTTGATCTGAAGAAAGCGGAGAATGTTCTTGTGATCGATGTGGCTGAGAAGTCATCATTCGCGGATTTTCTGGTCGTAGCCAGCGCAGGTTCTGAAAGACAGGCAGAAGCGCTTGCTGACGACATAGAGGACAAGATGGCGGAGCTTGGACAGAACGAGAGACTTTGTGAAGGAAGAAAGAAAACAGGCTGGGTACTTCTTGATTTTGGAGACATAATCGTCAATATATTCAGCCGTGATATGAGAGATAAATACGACCTGGAGAAAGTCTGGGGCGATTGTGAAACTATAAAGGTGGAAACTGAGGAGTAATCAAGCAATGGAAGAAAAGTATAATTTTTCAAAGATCGAATCCAGATGGCAGAAGTACTGGGAGGAGAATAAAAGTTTCAAGGTAACTGAAGACGAATCAAAGGAAAAGTACTATGTACTTGAAATGTTCCCGTATCCTTCGGGAAAACTGCACATGGGTCACGTGAGAAACTACTCTATTGGAGACGTAGTGGCAAGATTCAAGAAGATGAAAGGATTCAATGTCCTTCATCCTATGGGATTCGATTCGTTTGGTCTTCCTGCTGAGAACGCCGCGATCGAACACGGCATACCTCCTGAAAAGTGGACATGGGACAATATCCACGAGATGGAGAAACAGCTTCGTGAACTCGGTCTTTCATATGACTGGGACAGAGAAGTCCATACATGTGCTCCGAAGTATTATAAATGGATGCAGTGGCTCTTTATCCAGTTCTATAACAGGGGACTTGCATATAAGAAAGAAAACCCTGTAAACTGGTGCCCAAGCTGCAAGACAGTTCTTGCTAACGAGCAGGTAGTAGATGGCTGCTGCGAGCGCTGCCATACTCCTGTTGGAAAGAAGAAGCTGTCACAGTGGTACCTTAAGATAACAGATTATGCCGACAGGCTTCTTGCGGATCTTGACAATATGCCGGGGTGGCCTAATAAAGTTAAAGTCATGCAGAGAAACTGGATCGGCAAATCAACCGGAGCCAATATCTTCTTTGATATCAAAGACTTCGATCAGAAGCTTGAAGTCTTCACTACAAGAGCGGATACACTTTTCGGCGTTACTTATATGGTCATTTCACCGGAGCATCCTATCGTAGAGGAACTCGTAAAGGGAACAGGTCAGGAGGAAGAAGTAAAGGCTTACCTGGATAAAGTACAGCATCTAAATGATATAGAAAGAACTTCAACGACACGTGAGAAGACTGGAGTATTCACCGGAAGATATGCTGTCGACCCTGTTAACGGACGTGAGGTACCGATCTTCATTTCGGATTACGTACTCATGGGATATGGCACAGGAGCTATCATGGCGGTTCCGGCACATGACCAGAGAGACTTCGATTTTGCAAAGAAGTTCGGTCTGGATATCATTCCTGTAGTAGATCCGGGGAATAAAGACATAGACATAAATGATCTTACAGAGGCATTTGCCGCCGAAGGTACACTGATCAATTCAGGAGAGTTCAACGGCCTGAACAACTTCGAGTCGATCCCGAAGATGATAGAGTTTCTTGAAAAGAAGGGCGTTGGTCATAAGACGACTCAGTATAAGCTTCGTGACTGGCTGATCTCCAGACAGAGATACTGGGGAACACCTATTCCTATGATCTGGTGTGACGATTGCGGGTGGGTACCTGAGAAAGAAGAAAATCTTCCTGTACTGCTTCCTGAAGACGTTGAATTCACAGGAAAGGGTGAGTCACCGCTTACAACATCGGCTACATTCATCGACTGCACATGCCCGAGATGCGGCAAGAAGGCAAGACGTGAAGTTGACACTATGGATACATTCATGGATTCATCGTGGTATTTCGAGCGTTACAGCGATCCTGACTGCGAGCATGCTCCTTTTGGAAGAGATAAATCAGATTACTGGATGAATGTAGATCAGTATATAGGAGGAGTTGAACACGCTATACTTCATCTTATGTACGCCAGGTTCTTCCAGATGGCAATGAAAGACATGGGACTCTGCAGGGATGAGGAACCGTTCGAGAACCTGCTTACACAGGGAATGGTCTGCAAGGAAGATCCTGCAAGCGGCAAGTTCCCGAAGATGAGTAAATCACTCGGAAACGTGGTATCTCCGGATGAGATACTTGAAAA
>CAYMBU010000036.1:0-12947 GCA_964388765.1 uncultured Eubacterium sp. | reverse complement strand
TAGAGATTATCCCAGTACTGCAGGAAGGGAGGAATGCTTATGAAGACACAGAAAGAGGAATTTGAAGATTACGCAAAAGAGATGCAGGCTCTCTGTGTGAAGAATGATGTGATATCCGACGACCTTTTTAAAAAATACAACGTCAACAGAGGTCTCCGTGACCTTAACGGAAAGGGTGTACTTACAGGACTTACGGGTATATCGGAAATAGTTTCTTTCAAGCCGGACAAGGATGGAGTGATGCAGCCTTGTGAAGGTGAGCTCTGGTACAGAGGCCATAAGATCGACAGTATAGTGAATTCCATCGGCGAGCACGAGTACGGCTTTGCCAGAACTGCGTTCCTGCTTTTGTTCGGTCAGTATCCGACAGAAGAAGAAGAGGCGGAATTCAAGAGATATCTCGGGGAAGCGATGGAGCTTCCGACCAATTTCACAAGAGACGTCATAATGAAGGCACCTTCGGGCGACCTTATGAATTCAATGACAAGAAGTATCCTTACTCTGGCATCGTACGATGATAAGGCCAAGGTGGATACAGTAGATAATAACATAAGACAGGCGATAAGACTCATAGCAGTCTTCCCGATGATTGCGGCGTACAGCTATCATGCATACAACCACTACAACAGAGATGAAAGTATGTACATCCATCATCCTGATCCGTCACTTTCCACAGCTGAGAATTTCCTCAGATTGCTCAGACCTGACGCCAGTTATTCGGAGATCGAAGCAAAGGCACTTGACACAGCGCTGATCCTGCACATGGAGCACGGCGGAGGAAACAACTCCACTTTCACCACCAGAGTCGTTACCTCGTCAGGCTCAGACGCATACGCGACTATTGCCGCTGCGATGTCTTCTCTTAAGGGACCTAAGCACGGCGGCGCCAACATTAAAGTCATGGAGATGATGGACAATATCCGTGAGAATGTCAGCAACATCACCGACAGGGCAGAGATGAGAGAGTATCTGTCAAAGATGCTTGACGGAGAAGTGTTCGACAAGAAAGGGCTCATCTATGGAATGGGCCACGCCGTATATTCGCTGTCCGATCCGAGAGAAAAGCTCCTTAAGGGTTACTGCGAGAAGCTTGCCGAGGATAAGGGTATGGACGACACGATGACCATGTATAATCTGATCGAAGAACTCGCTCCTGAGCTCATCGCCGAGAAGAGACATATATTCAAGGGAGTAAGCCCGAACGTCGACTTCTACAGCGGATTCGTATATCAGATGCTGGGCATCCCTGTCGAGCTCTACACGCCGCTCTTCGCGATTGCGAGGATCGTAGGCTGGAGCGCACACAGGATCGAGGAGCTGATAGGCCAGGGCAAGATCATCAGGCCTGCCTACAAGAGCATCATGAAAGAACTGGAATAGACGGAGGAAACATAGAATGAACTACAGAAAAGTAAAGTATTTCTACAGAGAAGGCGATCATAAGTGTCAGGTGATCAACAAGGCGATCGAGGACGTCGGTATGGAGAATCTGGAGGAGTATAACACACATGACTTCCAGCATATCGAGGAAGATCTGATGCCGGAATTCGCCAGCAGATATCCGCATGACAACGTGCCGTGCATGTACTACAAGAACCAGAAGCTGTTTGAAGCCAGCGATGACATGACCGACGAAGACCTCGTTGAGGCAGTCAGACGTGTTTACGACGAGATCAAAAACCTTTCGTACTGATTCCGGCGATCTCGAGCATACGGGTAATATGATCAAAAAATAAAGAAGGCATGCCTGATCTCAGGCATGCCTTTTGTTATGCCGCTGCAAAGTCAGTAGTCTTCGAAAAATTCGCTTTCCATCTCGAGCTCGAACCCGGCTTCCTGCTCTACATCCTCATATTCCTCGTCATCAACTTCATCGTCCTCTTCCGGATCAAATATGTATGTTCTCGGAATATCTGATATCTTAAACAGAGAGTCGGTCGCTGCCGCGCCTGACGCGGGATGGATGGCCCTCTGATACCGTTTTTTTCTGCATTTTCCAGGTCTGATAATATTCATTACCGCAATTGTATCACATTTAGAATGCGGCATGTTGTTTTTAGCAAATATATGGTCATAAACGTTCCCCTTGATGTGTAAAGAAGCTGCTGAATAGTGTATAATAATGATATAAAGGAATATTGTACGCTTGACATAGCTTTTGATATAGAAGGGGCAGGCAGAATGAGAAGTGATGGGAAAAAAGTCAAAGAAAGAAGAGGAATAAGTTTATTTGCGAAGTTCCTTCTGGTTGTCACGATCATAATCGCGATGATAATCGGAGGGTTCGTCCTGTGGGTGTTCTACGGTGAAGAAGGAGACGGAAAGGCAGATACGTCACAGGAGAAGACAGAGAAAACAGAAGTGCAGACAGAAAGCGTAGTCGTTGACGTGTCTAAAAACTGGAGCGTGCCGAACGCTGCTTTCAAGGGAACCAACGGATACGGGAAATTCGTCTCAAAGAAAGTCAAGAACAAGATCAGCAGAAGCAAGATCTTTTCCGAGATGGGTATAGACGAGAATACCAAGGATGCTTCTGAGAAAAACAGAATGGAAGCAGTCAGGATGTTCCTTGACGGACTTTACTATGAGGCTGATAAGACACAGAACCTGTCGAATGGAGACACTATTGAAGTTTACATCAGAAGTACCGAGGATCCGGAGGAGATAGAAGATACAGCGAAGATCATAATCAACGGTATCGGAGAGCATAAGAAAGTAACGGTAGCCGGACTTGCTGAGAAATTCACGTACAGCGAGCTGGCCCAGCGTCAGGATCTCCTGGATGCACTGGTGACAAGGGGCAAGCAGAAGGTCAGGGCTTCCGGCGACGGCAACCATGAATACATCTTCGGAGACGAGGAGAAGTACGATACAGAGCTCACGCTCTACGGATTGTACTTCGCCCAGCCTCAGGACAGATCATGCGACGACCATATCGTCCTGATATACAGGCTGAAGTCCAAGTATCCTGATGATGAATATGTTTACTGGAACAAAGAAGGCGACTGGGTGTTCACATACGAGATGTGTCACTTTGAAGGGATCAATAAAGATACCACTGTGGATGATATAAAGAAGGGCGTCGTGTATGATGCATTCCGCTATCAGGACAAGGCTTCTGAAGTGTTCCAGTGGTATAAGGATAATCTTGATCCGGATACGACGTATTACCTGCAGCAGATGTCATACCAGGAGTAGGAGGAAAGCATGAAAGAGTATAAGCCGGTAAAAGAAGGAAAAGTAAGAGAGATCTATGACACCGAAGATGGGTTGATCATGGTGGCGACAGACCGTATCTCAGCCTTTGACCACATTCTGAAGAACGAAGTCACAGATAAAGGCAAGGTACTGACACAGATGTCGAAGTTCTGGTTTCAGTTCGCAGGGCATATCGTTGATAACCATATGAAGTCGACAGACGTTGAAGATATGCCTGAGTTCTTCAGAAACGACAGATTCCGCGGCAGGAGCATGCTCTGCAAGAAACTCAATATGCTTCCGGTAGAATGCATAGTAAGAGGATATATAACAGGAAGCGGATGGGAAAGCTACAAGAAGACAGGCAAGGTATGCGGGATCACGCTGCCGGAGGGACTCAGGGAGTCACAGAAGCTTCCTGAGCCGATCTATACTCCAAGTACCAAAGCTGACCTTGGAGACCATGATGAAAATATCTCCTACGAGCAGAGTATGGACGTTATAGAGAAAGATTTCCCTGAGAGAGGCAGAATGTATGCTTCGATGATAAGAGATTTCTCTCTCGGGCTGTATAAGAAATGCGCGGCATATGCGCTGGAGAGAGGCATAATCATTGCCGACACCAAGTTCGAGTTCGGGATCGACGAGAACGGGAACGTGATACTGGGTGACGAGATGCTTACGCCGGACAGCTCCAGATTCTGGCCGCTTGAGGGATATGAAGAGGGCAGACCGCAGCCTTCATATGATAAACAGTACGTAAGAGACTGGTTGAAAGCAAATCCGGACAGTGATTATGATCTGCCAGAAGAAGTTATTGAGAAGACGATAGCCAAATATAAGGAGGCATATAAGCTGCTTACAGGCAATGAACTCGACGCATAGCCTTCCAGTACCAGCCGGAACGATTTATGACTTTTGAACATTATGTAAGGAGCGGAACCAGAATGCTCCGCTGCGGGTACACCACAGGTACTTGTGCTGCGCTCGCGGCTCAGGGAGCAGCAGAATACGCCTTGACAGGAGAAGCACCGGAGAAGATGTCGGTAATGACAGGCAAGGGGCTTCTTGTTGAGGTACAGCCGGACGAGAGCGGGACAGACGGGTCCCGTTTCTGGTGTGCTGTAAAAAAGGATGCCGGGGATGATATCGACGCTACCAACGGTATCCTTATTTTTGCGTACGTAACACTTACCGGTGAAGAGGGCATAACCATAGACGGCGGCGAAGGGGTCGGGAGAGTGACCAGACCGGGACTGGACCAGCCTGTTGGCAACGCAGCGATAAACAGCGTCCCGAGAAGAATGATAACAGAGGCCGTGCAGTCAGAGCTCGACATGCATAAGTATGAAGGCGGCGCGGAAGTGATAATAGCCATACCTGAAGGGAAGAAAACGGCTGAGAAGACGTTCAACCCGGTACTCGGTATCGAAGGAGGCATATCTGTGATAGGCACAAACGGCATTGTAGAGCCGATGAGCGAGCAGGCCCTTATCGATACGATCGAGGTCGAGATGCGTCAGAAGTCGGAAGATTCACACGATCTGATCATCACTCCGGGCAACTACGGAGAGACATATCTTAAGGGCTCGGGACTCAACGCCACAGGAATCCCTGTCGTCAAATTCTCCAACTTCCTCGGCAATACCCTGGACATAGCGGCGACGCTCGGCTTCAGCAGGATCCTGCTTGTGGCTCATATAGGGAAAATGGTCAAAGTCGCAGGCGCGATCATGAACACCCATTCAAGGTATGCTGACTCGAGAGCGGAGATATTCACAGCTCACGCTGCGATAGCAGGCGCCGGCAAAGAAACCTGCAGAGAGCTCATGGAAGCTGCCACTACGGACGCGGCGATAGAGATACTTGACAGAGAAGGCCTGAGAGAACAGGTGATCCGGAGCATTCTTGAGAAAGTACAGGAGAAGCTGGAACACCGTGTACAGGGCGCGTATGAGATCGGAGCAGTAACATTCTCCAACGTGTACGGGTATCTCGGTGAGACAGATAATGCGGAAAAGATCATAGGAGAATGGAACAGCAGATAAGGTGGAAGAAGCCGGCGGCATCATTTTAAGGATGTGAAAGCAGGCCTGCGTCAGACGAGGCAGACCTTGGATATAGCAACTGGTCATTACAGAAACGGAGGATCATTAAATGGTACATTTCGTAGGAGCAGGTCCGGGAGCGCCGGATCTGATCACATTAAGAGGCAAGGAGCTGCTTGAGAAGACTGACTGCATCATCTATGCGGGAAGCCTTGTGAATCCCGCGCTCCTGGAATATGCCAAAGAAGGATGCAAAGTGTATAACAGCGCAGAGATGACTCTTGAGCAGGTCATCGACGTCATGAAAGAGATGGAAGCTGACGGAAAGGATACCGTGCGCTTACATACAGGCGACATGAGTCTTTACGGCGCCATCAGAGAACAGATGGACACACTGGATGAACTCGGGATCGAGTATGACGATACGCCGGGAGTATCAAGCTTTTCTGGAGCTGCATCAGCGCTTTGCGCAGAGTACACTCTGCCGAACGTGAGTCAGAGCGTGATCATCACGAGAGAAGCAGGAAGGACGCCTGTTCCGGAGAGGGAGAGCGTTACGAGCTTCGCATCACACGGATCGACGATGGTCATCTTCCTTTCATCAACTTTGCTTGAAGACGTGCAGAAAGACCTTCTGGCAGGAGGAGTATACACAGAGGATACTCCTGCGGCGATAGTCTACAAAGCGACATGGCCTGACCAGAAAGTATGCCGCTGCACAGTAGGCACGATCGCCGAGACGGCAGAAAAAGAAGATATACACAAGATGGCACTTATACTGGTCGGTGGATTCCTCGGCGATGAATACGACAGAAGCAAGCTGTATCATCCTGGATTCACCACAGAATTCAGAAAGGCGACAGAATAATGAAGACCTACTGTCTTGCTTTCACTGATAAAGGGATGGAGCTCGGCGAAAAGCTTTCTGAAGAGTTCGGCGCTCATGCGGACAGATGCAATCAGCCGGTCAGCCTTAAGGACTGGACAAAGAAGGCTTTCAAGGAAGCTGATAACATCATTTTCATCGGAGCCTGCGGCATAGCGGTAAGGGCGATAGCGCCGTATATCGTAAGCAAGGTGACAGACCCGGCGGTGATCGTTATCGACGAATGCGGCGATTATGTCATATCGCTTCTTTCAGGTCATCTCGGCGGCGCGAACGATCTGTCGCGGCGCATAGCTTCTTTCATCGGAGCAGTTCCGGTGATAACGACGGCTACAGACAGGAACGATGTGTTCGCGGTGGATGAGTGGTCCAAAAGGCAGAGCGCGATCGTTCTGGAGCCACATAAGATCAAGCTTGTATCGTCAAAGATACTTGGCGGAGGCGAGATATCGGTGAAGACCGGTTTTGATATGGAAGGTATGCCTCCTGAGCACGTGGTGCCGGCGGCTTTTGATGAGGACTCCTGTGAGGAGCACGACATAGAATTCGGCGTGCTCGAAACAGAGACTGCGCCTCTTCACATAGTCCCGCAGATCGTGCATCTCGGCATCGGCTGCAGAAAAGATACCCCTGAAGTTGCGATAGAGACAGCTTTTGCGGCGTTTAAGCGCGAGACTGGGCTCATAGAGAGATCTGTCGTGAGGTGCGCGAGCATAGATATCAAGGCGGCAGAGCCGGGACTCAGAGAATTCTGCGAATTCCACGGATGGAGATTTGATACGTTCACGGCGGAAGAGCTAAGCAGGGCAGAAGGAGATTTTGACGGTTCTGAATTCGTTAAGAAGACGACCGGAGTGGATAACGTGTGTGAAAGAGCGGCTGTGATCTCATCACAGGGGAAGCTCATTCTGAAGAAATTCGCGCATGAAGGCGTAACGTTCGCGGCAGCGGCAGCGCCGTACCATCCGGACTGGAGGTGGAAAGATGAATAAGCTTTATGCTGTCGGCCTGGGACCGGGCGGAGAGGAATTCTTCACGGGGCAGGCAAGAGCGGCCATAGAGAAAAGCGACATAGTATGCGGATATACCGTTTACGTGGACCTTGTAAAGGAAGTGTATCCCGATAAGGAGTACTTCACTACGGCCATGAGACAGGAGATCGACCGCTGCAGGAAAGCGCTGGAACTTGCTGAGAGCGGAAAGACGGTAGCCATGGTATGCAGCGGAGATTCCGGAGTCTATGGCATGGCAGGCCTTCTCATCCAGCTTAAGGATGAGTATAAGGATATCGACGTGGAGGTCATCTGCGGCGTGACCGCGGCTCTGTCAGGGTCAGCCGTCCTCGGAGCTCCTCTGGGGCACGACTTCTGTACGATCTCACTTTCAGACCTTCTCACTCCGTGGGAAGTTATCGAGAAAAGACTGGAGTGCGCGGGGCAGGCTGATTTCCTTATCGCGCTGTATAATCCGAGATCGCACAAAAGAGTGGAGCACCTGAACAAGGCATGCGATATACTGATGAAATACAAGTCGCCGGATACCGTGTGCGGCTATGTGAAGAATATAGGCCGTGAAGGACAGGAGAAGCATATCGTGCTTCTTAAAGACCTTGCAGATGAGCCGATCGACATGTTCACTACTGTTTTCATCGGAAATAAAGAGACGAAAATATACGGTGACGACATCGTTACGCCGAGAGGCTACGAAAAGAAAGAATTGTAGAATCAGAGATATGAATATACTTGTTTTCAGCGGAACAGGCGAAGGCCGCGATCTGTCGAAAAAGCTTGCGAAAGCAGGCCATGACGTCACGGTATGTGTGCTTACGGAGTACGGTAAGGAAGAGCAGGGAGACTTTGAAGGTGTCACTGTGCTTGCGGGAAAGAAGCCGCCTGAAGAGATAGTCGGGCTGCTGCACGATATGGATATCTGTATCGACGCTACCCACCCGTTTGCGACGCACATACGTGAAAGCATCAGGACGTCGTGTGAAAAGACAGGCGTCAGGCGGATAAGACTCGTGCGGGAAGAGAGTGACTTCGGCGGCATGGACGGCGTCACGGTAGTCGATTCAGCCGAAGAAGCGGCAGAATGGCTGTCGGATAAAGACGGGAGGATACTTCTTACGACAGGAGCAAAAGACCTGCCGGTATATGCGGCAGTCGGTCCGGAGAGACTCTATCCGAGAGTGCTTCCGTTTGCGTCAAGTCTGGAAGCCTGCGATAACGCGGGTATCCCGAAGAAGAACGTTACAGCTATGCAGGGGCCTTTTATCAAAGACCTCAACACGGCTCTGATGAAGCAGTTCGATATAAGTTACATGGTCACAAAAGACAGCGGAAAAGAAGGCGGTTTCGACGACAAGCTTGAGGCTGCGCGCGAAGCCGGCGCGCATCTGGTCGTCATACGGAGGCCAGACGATTCCGGGATGACCATGGACGAGATAGAAAAAGAATTCGGAGTATCTGAGGAACAGATATAACATGAAAGGAATAAAATGGTAGATCTTGTTGGAATGGGTCCCGGAAGTTACGGGGCCATGACGAGAGAAGCATATGACGCAGTCGGAAATGCGGAGGTCATCATAGGCGCGAAAAGACTCCTTGAGAGCGTGCCTGCCGGATCTGCGGCTGAGAAGTGCGCCGCGGTCATGCCTGCCGATATCCTTGAGATCATCAAAAAGAAGCAGTCGGAAGGAAAAGAGAGATTTGTCGTTGCCATGAGCGGCGACACCGGATTCTATTCCGGGACCAGAGGCCTTGTTCCGGTTCTGAAAGAAGCCGGCATGGATTACAGGATCATGCCGGGGATCTCAAGCGTGCAGGTCATGTCGGCAAGGCTGGCTGACCCGTGGCAGGACTGGAATCTTTATTCAGCTCACGGCAAGACATGTGACGCGGTAGCGGCTGTTATGGAAAGCGCTTATCTCAGGAGGAAGACATTCTTCCTGACCGGCGGAGAGCTCGGTCCGGCAGATCTGGCGAAACAGCTCACGGACGCAGGACTCGGCAGCCTGAAGCTGTGGATCGGCGAGGACCTGTCATATGAAAATGAAAAGATAACGGAAGCACCGGCAGAAGTAGCAAAGGACATGGATCCCGATGTTCTCGCCGTAGTGCTTGCGGACAGGCTTCCTGAGCCGGAATACAATGTTCCTGTGCCGGGGATCCCGGATGATCTTTTTGTCAGAGGGAAAGTCCCCATGACCAAGCAGGACGTGAGGAGCGCCATAGCAGGGCGCCTTGCGGTAAAGCCCGGCGAGACAGTCTGGGACGTAGGAGCAGGCACCGGCAGCGTGACTGTGGAGCTTGCCCTCATGGCAAGAGGAGGGAAGACCTTTGCGGTCGAGACGAACCCTGAAGGATGCGGCCTGATCGAGACGAACCGCAGAAGATTCGGCGCCTGGAACATCAGTATCGTAGAGGGCATGGCGCCTGAAGCGCTGACAGACCTTCCTGCGCCTGATGCAGTGTTCCTCGGCGGGACCAAAGGACAGATGGGTCCTATCCTGGACATAATCAAAGATAAGAACCCGAACGCGAGAGTCATGATATCAGCGATCGCGGTAGAGACTCTCGGTGAAGCCCTGAAGGACCTCGAGAGCCGCGGCTGGGATACGGAAGTCTCGCAGATACAGTCGAGCTACGGCAAGAAAGTCGCGAGGCTGAACATGATGATGGCAAACAACCCGATATTCCTTATCTCAGGAGGGCATGATGCTTAAGCTGATGTTTGCGGCTGCCGCTTCAGACAGCGGAAAAACTTCCGTGACATGCGGCATGCTTTCGCTTCTTTCAGAAATGGGCCTTGACCCCTGCGCGTTCAAGTGCGGACCTGATTACATAGATCCGATGTTCCACCGTTCGGTGCTTGGCGTGGACAGTCATAACATCGATCTGTTCATGTGTGACAAAACACGTGCCAGAGAGATGTTCAGGAGATATTCCGCAGGGCACGGAGCATGCGTCGTAGAGGGAGTCATGGGCTATTACGACGGACTTTCCGGCTCCAATCTCCGCGCGAGTGCATGCGATGTTGCGGAGACTCTGGACATACCGGTGGTACTGGTCGTCAGGCCTAAAGGCACAGCGCTCACACTTGCCGCAGTGATCAAGGGCATAGCTGAATTCAGGAAGCCGACGCACATCAAGGGAGTCATCCTGAACGACTGTCCGGAGATGATCTACAGGCAGTTCGGTCCTGTGTATGAGAAGCAGACAGGCATACCGGTCCTGGGTTATATACCTCATGTCGAAGATGCGTCTTTCAAGAGCCGTCATCTCGGCCTGTATACGGCAGGCGAGATCAAAGACCTCACTGAGAGGATCGGAAAGATCAGAGATGCGATAAAGCAGGGCGTCGATATGGACAGGCTGATGAAGATCTGTGGATCCGAAGATATCCCTGAACAGGCTCCCGCTCAGGCGGAAGAGCATTCAGACAGGCCTGTTATCGCTGTAGCAGATGATGAGGCGTTCAACTTCATATATGAGGAATCTGTCGATACCATCAGAGATTCCGGCGCGGATATCATATATTTCAGCCCTCTGCATGACAGCGGGGTGCCGGAGGAGGCGTCAGGGATCTATATACCGGGAGGATATCCGGAGCTTTACGCTAAGGAACTCGAGCAGAACTGCGATATGCGGGAAAGCATCCGCGGAGCGGTTTTGATGGGAATGCCTGTCATAGCGGAATGCGGCGGCTTTCTGTACCTTGGCAGGAAACTCGCTGACAGAGACGGCGTCATGTATGACATGGCGGGAGTGCTTCCGGGTGAGGCAGAGAACGGCGGAAAGCTCATGAGATTCGGATACGCAGAGCTCTCGTCAGATAAGGACAGTATGCTTATCAAAGCAGGCGAAAGATATCCGGTACATGAGTTCCATTACTGGGATTCTACCGATAACGGAAGCGACCTTACCGCGGCCAAGACACTTTCTGCACGGAAGTGGAGCTGCGGTTTCGCAACAGAAACTATGTATGCCGGATTCCCGCACCTTTATATGGCGGGGAGCCCGGTGATGGCAGAGCGGTTCGTGCAGGCAGCGCGGAAGTTCGACAGAAGAAAAGGAAACAGATGATATGCTGGAAGCGGCGATATACACAGAACTGGCAATAATATGCGGATTCATACTTGACCTGATGATCGGGGACCCAGAGAAGCTTGCTCCGGTGCACCCTGTGGTTCTGATGGGGAAATGCATAAGCTTTCTGGAGAAGCAGCTTCGCAGAGTATTCCGTGAGGATGATAAAAGCGAGCTCACAGCCGGGGCAGTAATGGCTTTCATCATGGTCATAGGTACTCTTGTCGTGACATACGGCATATCATATTTGGCGTTCAGGATCAATATAGTGCTTTACTTCATCATACAGACGATAATGTGCTGGCAGACGATCGCTGTCAGGGATCTAAAGAAGGAAAGCATGGACGTACATAAATTTCTTGAGCCGGAAGAGAAAATAGACAAGGCGAGGAAACAGGTGGCAAGGATAGTGGGACGCGACACGGAAGTGCTCGACGGTACCGGAGTCACAAAAGCAGTGATCGAGACTGTTGCAGAGAACTTCTCGGACGGAGTAGCGTGCCCGCTGTTCTATATGATGATCGGAGGCGGTCCGCTCGCCATGACATATAAGGCGGTCAACACCATGGATTCCATGGTGGGATACAAGAATGAGAAATATCTGTATTTCGGCCGTACGGGAGCGCATATGGACGACATTGCGGGATACATACCTTCAAGGCTGGCTGCGCTTTTCTGGATAGCATCAGCGTTCCTTACTGAACATGACTGGGCGGGAGCGTACCGCATCTGGAGGCGGGACAACAGGAAGAGCACAAGCCCTAATTCGGCGCAGACAGAATCAGCCTGCGCAGGTTCTCTGGGCGTCCAGCTCCTCGGACCGGCATATTATTTCGGCGAGTACTATGACAAGCCGGTGATAGGCGATCCGGTAAATGAAGTCAGGCCGGGCATGATTATAGACACTGTGCAGATGATGTACTGCGCGAGCATGCTCTTCTGCGGTGTCGGACTGATAATAAGACTCGTAGTTATGGCTCCCGGTATTTTCTCATAAAGCCGGATCACGATGGAGTATGAAATGGGAATAAAGCTTACACACGGCGGTGATTTCGCCGGATTCAGAAGAGAATACGGATACGATCCGCTGGATTTCTCAGCGAATGTCAGCCCGCTCGGCGTTCCGGACAGCGTAGTGAAGGCTATTACAGATGCTGCTGTTCTGGCAGACAGATATCCGGATCCGCTTTGCCGCGACCTGTGCGACGCGATCGGTGAATATGAGGGAGTCGACCCTTCATATGTGATCTGCGGAAACGGAGCCGCGGATATAATATTCAGATTCGCAGGCGCAATGAAGAACAGGAACGTTCTTGTAACAGCGCCTACGTTCTCAGAATATGAGACAGCGCTTACTGCGAACGGCTGCACGGTCAGGAGGCATCTCCTGAAAGAAGAAAACGGATTCCGTGTAGGCGCTGATTTTCTTGACGATATCGACGACGATACAGACATAGTGTTCCTCTGCGAGCCGAACAATCCTACAGGAGTGACGAGCGGAAGAGATTTCCTGATGAAAGCGCTCAGGACATGCGAGGCACACGACGCTGTGCTGGTCATCGACGAGTGTTTCAACGAATTCATCGACGACCCTCAGAGCGCTACCATGAAAGAGGCGCTTTCATCGTCAGATCATCTACTGATACTCAAGGCGTTCACAAATGTGTTCGACATGGCTGGAGTAAGGCTCGGCTACGGACTTTGCTCAAACAGAGAAATACTTGAAGG
>CAYMBU010000035.1:0-12987 GCA_964388765.1 uncultured Eubacterium sp. | reverse complement strand
ATTTGCAATGCTGAATAATCAGGAAGAGTTTGATTCGGCATTGATGATACGAGGGAAAACAGAACAGACAGCTTAAAACTGTTTGACTTTTTATAGGAGAAATAATGAGTCTTTATCTTTCTTTACAGCTTTACAGACCTGATGAGACGGATCCAGAGCCGTATCGTGTCATAAATGTGGAAATTGAAGATGGAGCAGTGGAAGTGAAGTCTGAAGCTTCCGATGCGGATCATTGCTTTGACGTCAGGCTCGGAGAGCAGATGTCCAGCGAATTCCTTATCCAGACTGAACGCATGGAGATAAGGAAATGGAACCCCATGTATTACTCACCGGCATATGCGGGTGAATACGGATGCTCGTGGGTGCTCGAATACTGCGGGCTGAAGGAAGAGAGCACGATGCGTTCCGGCGTGGGCACTTATCCGAAGAAGTGGCAGATGCTCATGGATCTGATCGACTCACTGAACGACAGGAAAAGGCTGCTTCAGGAGAATGCCGGGATCGCGGCTGAATATGCTGGGCATGTTCTTTCCGGCAGAGCAGGCGGAAGTGAAGCAGCCGCTGTTTCAGGCGTGCTTAACGAAGTCAATATCCTGTCTGCCATGCAGATGCCGCAGGACGTTATAGCTGCGGGGATACTCAGAAGTATATCAAGAGCGGGATATGACGCCTCCGCAGAAACCCGTGAAACGGCTGAAATGGAAGATCCGGCGGATTTTGCCGGGGATAATTTTGATAAGACAGTTTCTGATATGCTCGGACTGTTTGGCGATGAGACAGGCATGGATCCTGCAGTGAGGCGGGTGACCCTGCTTGAGAAAGTAAAGTCTTCAGACAGCCTTTATTTCAAGAGGCTCGTGCTTGCCGAAGTGCTGAGTGATCTTGTCGCCGTAAAGGCGAAGATGGACATGGGACTGGGCTTTGATGATCCTGCGATGGAACAGGGCGAGATGGGGATCTATTACGCACAGATGATCTCGGCTCTGGAGATCCTCGGCGGAGATGAAAAAGCAGGCGCGATGTATCAGAAACTGATCGACCTGTACAAGACGGTTTTTGTTTCATATTATCTGGATTCTGTGAATGGAGTGATATATCAGACACAGGGCAATGCGGCAGGTGTCTCACTGAAGCGTGGCGAGTACGACTGGCGCGCGACCGACGGCGCCATTCCTGCCGGTGCGGAATACTTAAGGAAAGACCTTGCGCTTTTCCTTGCCGGATTATGGCGGAGAGAGGCGGACGAGACACTCGTCAGAGACGGCAACAAAGCAGGCACATTCGATGTGCCGGACATTACGGTAATGAAAGTCGTTATGGGAAAGGCGGGCTCTGAAAGCGACCACAAGGACAATAAAGTCGTGCTTTCGGTACTGCGCCGCATGATCAGCGAGGACGAGCAGATCCTTACGCCAATGCGCGCGGAAGAGCCGGACATGGAGCTTATCGAGAACGGCGAGATAGAAGACGTGAACTCAGTACCGGTCAGCTTTCTCGGACTTGAGGCAGACGACGGAAGGACAATGGCCGCAGTCTTCACTTCGATGGAGGAACTCGGTGAGCTGGACGGCGCCGATGTCGAAGCAATACCAGTAAAGATGATATTCGAGTTCGTAAGGCACATGAAGCGGCTCGACGGCATCATGATAGATCCGTTCAGCGACCGCTTCACGGTCAGCAAAGAAAAGATCGCAGAGATCCTGGACGATCTGAAAAAGGACAAAGAGCCTACGGCATAAACATAATATAAAAACACACCGGTCAGACAGGATGATACCTGCTGCCGGTGTTTTTTTATGCTTTTGCGTTCTGGAACGGTTCCGGAGGACACATTACCCGATAGGTCTGGTGACTTCTCTGAGCCATTCGGCTTCTTCATCTGTGAGCCTCGGGCTGACTGCTTCATACACACGCTTATGATAATCGTTCAGCCATTTCAGCTCTTCTTCTGTAAGCATCTCCGGGATTATGGCCTCCCGCTCAAGCGGTACGAGCGTGATGGTCTCAAAAGCGCATTTCGGTGTGTCGTCAGCATCATTTCCGGACGGAGCTGCAACGCACAGTATCTCGCTTTCGATACGTACTCCGAATTCTCCTTCGAGATATATTCCAGGCTCATCGGATGTTATCATGCCAGGTACGATCGGCGTATCAGCGTTACGGAAGCTTATGTAGTTAGGTCCTTCATGTACGCTCAGCACATGGCCTACGCCGTGTCCGGTACCGTGATTGTAGTCCATGCCCGCATCCTTCATCGGAGTTCTGGCGAGAAGATCAAGTTCCTTGCCGGTAGTGCCTTCTGTGAAGACAGCCATAGCCAGGTCGATATGTCCCTTAAGCACCAGAGTATAGCATCTGCGCATCTTATCTGTCAGAGGTCCAAGGGCGATCGTTCTTGTTATGTCAGTAGTGCCGTCGATATACTGACCGCCGCTGTCCAGAAGGAAGAGCCCATCAGGCTTTAGCTCGGTATCTGATTCCGGCGTCGGCTCGTAGTGGATGATGGCGCCGTTATCCATATATCCCGCAATGGTAGGGAAGCTCAGGTCGAAACATCCGTCCTGGGCACGGCGGAATGATTCCAGCTTATCGCATGCGGAAAGCTCTGTGATCGGACTGGCGGAGTCTGCGTTCTTGCGTGCTGCCATTTCCTGCTTGAGCCAGTATATAAATTTTGTTTCTGCGACGCCGTCTTTCAGATGTGCATTTCTGGTCGCCGCAGTCTCGGTGTCGTTTTTGACAGCCTTCATCATTTCAACAGGCGTCGGCTTGTCGATCATTGGAGCACACTGTACAGGCTTGAGAAGCGAGTATGAGGATTTTGACGGATCTGCCCAGAGGCATTTGCCGGTACAGAGGTCCGCGAGGACTTTGCCGGCTTCATCGTAATCCATGCAGGTTACGGACAGACACTTAAGCTTCGACTTGAGGCCGTCGGACAGTGCGGAAGGAAGCGTGAACAGATAACACTCGTCAGCCGTCACGATGGCGTAGGAATAGAACACCGGAGTATCCTGCACGTCTGCGCCGCGTAAGTTGAACAGCCACGCCGTCTCCATGAGGTCGCATATGAGCAGGACGTCTGCATGTTCGTCAGCCATGCGCTCTCTTACAGCCGCCAGCTTTTCCGGGAAAGATCTCCCTGCAGATGTCAGCGGGAATTCCCATATTTCAGATGGATCGAGAGACGGTCTGTCTTCCCAGATCATGCCTGCAAGGTCTTTATCAAAGACGATATCGCCGCAGATCTTTTCAAGCTCAGATCCTTCTTTCGCCGTCATGGTGCGCCCGTCAAAGCCAAGTGTGACGCCGCTGAGCTCTTTCAGCTTCTCCTGGATCGTCGGTACTCCCGGTTCTCCCATCTTCATGAGTCCGATCCCGGAGCCTTCAAGCTCAGCCGCAGCCTGCAGGAAATAGCGGCCGTCTGTCCACAGCCACGCGTCTTCGTCTGTGACCAGTACAGTTCCGGCGGATCCGGTGAATCCGGATATCCATTCTCTGCATTTGAAGTGATCGTTCACATATTCCGACGCGTGATCATCGTCTGAAGGGATCATATATACGCCGATCCCGGCCTTTTTCATTTCATTCCTTAAAAGTCTGATTCTGTTTCTGATGATGTCGTTGCTCATATTCTGTTGTCCTCCTGATTGTTGCTGGTGTTATTATATCATGAAAAATGTTTTACTGTGATTCAAATAGTCAGAAAATCCCCATATGTCTTCTGCGTTACAATAGCATAAGGCTATCAGTAACGGCAGGCGGTTGGCCTCCACTTCGTTGATGTTGCTATTCCATAAAAGTAGTAATGGCAGGCAAAACAGAGGGGAGGTGATCATATGGATGGATATCAGTTTATACAGATTGTCGAATTATGTTTGACATTCTTTATGGCAGGATATGCTGTTGGAAGACAAAAAAAGAAATAACCGCCTCATATGCCCTGACGTAGTTATTTCTTAATAACACATAAAGGCTGACCGTCTACCGATAGCCTTTTGTACTTTTATTATATCATCACGCAAACAGAAAGCAATAACGAATCTCTTTTATCCGGGCAGACTCATTGTGGCTTTTCTATCCAAGCAGGCTCATCAGCTCATCCTTAGTCAGGCTCGCGAGCGATTCGGATGTGCCTGACAGGATAGCGTCGGCCAGGTCTTTCTTGGCGGTCTGCATCCTGATGATCTTCTCTTCAATAGTTGCCGCCGCGATAAGCTTGTATACGGCGACCGGCCTTGTCTGGCCGATACGGTGCGCACGGTCTGTCGCCTGGTTCTGCGCAGCGAGGTTCCACCACGGATCATAATGGATGACCACGTCGGCGCCTGTCAGGTTGAGCCCTGTGCCGCCGGCTTTCAGCGATATCAGGAACAAAGGCGTATCGTCGTCGTTGAAGTGACGGGCGAGTTGCAGACGTTCCTCCTTAGGCGTATCGCCGATGATCTTGTAGTACGTGATACCTTCTTTCTGCATATCCTTCTCCAGCAGTGAAAGCATGGATGTGAACTGTGAGAAGAGAAGCACTTTATGTTCGCCGTCGATAGCGGTCTTGATGAGCTCTATCGCGACCTCACGCTTGGCGGAGCCGCCGTCCCAGTGGTCTGAAACGAGTGATGGATCGCAGCAGATCTGGCGGAGCCTTGTGAGCTCTGCCAGGACTTCCAGCTTTTCTCCGCCTGAGGTGCCCATGTTGTTGATGAGGTTGCGGATCTGCACGACTTCGGCCTCGTAAAGCTCACGCTGTTTCTTCTCGAACACGGCGTACTGTATCTCTTCGTTCTTTTCCGGAAGATCGGAAAGGACTTCCTCTTTCAGGCGGCGCAGGATGAACGGCTGTACCATCTTCTTCAGCTGTGAGGTCGCTTCCTCGTCCTTCATCCGGGCTACCGGCATCTCGAACTTCTCTTTGAACGCGTTGTATGTATAGAGGAATCCCGGCATCAGGTAGTCGAAGATGCTCCACAGCTCGGAAAGTCTGTTCTCGATAGGCGTACCGGTAAGCGCGAAGCGGACTTTGCTGCTTATGACCTTGACGGATTTGCTTACAGCCGCGCCAGGGTTCTTGATGTACTGCGCCTCATCTACGATCTGATAGGAGAATTCTTTCTCCTTATATTGGTCTATGTCGCGCTTGAGCAGGTCGTACGATGTTATGAGCACGTCATATTTCCTGTATGAATTCACGATCATCTCCCGCTCGTCCGGAGTGCCTACTACACATACGGTCTTGATCTCCGGAGCCCACTTGTCAAACTCCATCTGCCAGTTGAATACCAGTGAGGCAGGGCAGACGATGAGTGCTGTGTCCAGCGTCCCGCGCTCTTTCTCAGCAAGGAGCACGGAGATCGTCTCAAGTGTCTTGCCGAGGCCCATGTCGTCGGCCAGTATTCCGCCGAGATGAGCAGATGAAAGTGTCCTCATCCACTGATAAGCGTACACCTGATACGGCCTGAGCACGTCCTTCAGCGATTCCGGTACGTCATAGTCCGAGTCCGCTATGGAATCAAAGTCCTGGAGCAGCTGAC
Source organism: uncultured Eubacterium sp. (assembly GCA_964388765.1). Classification (GTDB taxonomy): domain Bacteria; phylum Bacillota; class Clostridia; order Peptostreptococcales; family Anaerovoracaceae; genus Aminicella. Next base: position 7,459 of record CAYMBU010000035.1, on the reverse strand, counting down.
GGAAGCCATGGTCTCTGTCTGCAGCGACATCCTCGTGCTCTTCAAGCATATGGTTGAGATAATATGCTCTGTACACCGGAAGATGCATCTTCCCGCTTACGAAATCCTTAAGCGGTACATCAAGCTTCTGGAACAGATCATCTACGAACCTCAGAGTATCCTGATGTTCCAGGCTGATGAAAGTGCCATTGTTCAGCAGATGGTATTTCTTCTTTTTCCTGTAGCTTTCGAGAAGCTCAAGCAGTTCCTTCGGAGACAGTTCCTGCGGATGGACCTGAAGGTCGAGCAGATTGGAGTTCATCTTGACTCCTACGCTGATCTGCGGACAGTTCCTGAGCTTGAGCTTTTCAAACTTCTCCGTGGCGTGCACATCGCCGTAGTTCAGCAGTGTGTTCACGCCGTCGTTCAGTATCTCGTAGACATTGTCGTCTGTCTTGTCTGTTGCGTATTTCCCGTTAGGCAGATCGATCGAAGGGAAGAATCCCTTCACTGCATCGCGTACACGTCCTTCCTGACGCTTGTCGTGCATGGTCCGCCTGGCGTTTATTATCATCTCTTTCGACAGATCCTGGCGTGAGCCGGATCCGTCTGTGCTGTCAATGTCAGGCAGGTCGGCGCTTCTCAGGTCGTCGGCGTGCTTTGCCTTTTCGGCGGCTTCTGCTTCCTTCTTTTTCTTTCTTTCACTCTTCTTTCCGGCGTCTTCCTTCTTGCCGTTCTCTTCGGCGTCGAGTCCCGCTGCCTTACCGTGCGGCAGCACAGCAGGTTCTCCGGAAGTAAGATCAAAAGATGTATCTCCGTATGTTACGAACGGCCTGCAGAACAGCTCGTCTTTATCTGTATCCAGATAGAAGTCGAACCTTGCCTCAGGCGGAAGATTGCTGCTTATATCTTCTTCATCTTCTTCGATGACAGTGATATACGGATTCCGCAGCAGCTCCGGCATTATCCTGTAGTAGAATTCGGAAATGTTGTTAACGCCGATCGCAAATTCTGAATGGCCATAGGCGCCGGGGCCTTTGGCCGGTGCTTCATCTGAGTTAGTGCCTTTGCCGGTGCCCGCTCCGGCAGAAGCCGTTTTTACGCCCGCTTCGTAGAACGGAGCGACCACACGATAGGTGCTGTCTTCAAGTTTTGTAAGGGTCTCGTCCGTAAGGAAGAAATGTGACTTTGTACCTGACAGTATGACAGGAGAATCGAAAATAACGGTTATGCCGTGGAAGTCGGGTGCCATGCCGGAAGGGTCACCTGAAGTGCGCCTGAATCCCGGCTTGTGCATCTTCCGTACGGTGACTGTGAATTCAGGAACGCCGCCGCCTATAACGATGTGGTCCCTGCGGCTCCTGCCCTCGCGGCTTGAGCCTGTATCTTCCAGGTCTTCCTCGCGTGCCTCCTGTATCGCTTCGCTAATTTCGTCCTGGTCGAGCCTTGAAAGAGAGCTTCTGCTCCTGTTTCCGGCTGCCTGCGCCGCAGGTTTCTCGCGCTTGCATGTACCTTTATATTTATCGCTGTATTCTATAGTAAGCCCTGCGGCGATATCGTAGAAAGTTTCAAGAGCTTCGCCCTCAAGCGCGATCTCCTTATGTGCGGTAAGGTCCGGGATCGGATACTTTGATTTCGCCTGCAGACGGTCGTTAACCGCCTGCGCATTCATTACTTCTTTCTCGATCAGCCGGTAGTAGCGCTCGTTACGTCCGGAGAATGTATTGTCTGAAAAGATGATCCTGTCGTTTCTGCCCAGCTGGTATTCTTCTCCTGACCTCACGGCGTCCACCAGAGAAGTGAGGTTCTTTACGACGAAAAGCTTGTCTTTGCCGATGCTGAACGTCAGGTTGACGTGCCCGTCTGAAGTCCGTTCTATCTTCGGCTCCACAGTGCATGCCTGCGGGTCGAGTGAGCCGTCGAAATCATAGTACTGGTTCAGCTCTCCGTATCGCCGCAGGAATCTTGCCGCTGTCCAGTCGGTCTCGTCGCCCGGATCGTTTTTCTTCAGTTCTTTATCGAGGGCAAGGAGCATACATGTGGCGTGCTCGCACATCATCCTGCTGAGATATTTCTCATCAGGGCTGTTCACGTAATGAAGATTACAGAGGTCGCAGTCGATCCTGTCAAATCTGTCGCGCCTGAATTTTGCCGATACGGTGCCGGAAGTGTATTCTGTTGAGAACACGGCTTCACATGATCCTGTCATGTCTTCTCCATCGCCCGGGTCAGCCTGTACCTTTCCCATTTCCAGTCTGCCGTCAGCCAGATCGAGCCTTGCCTTGTCCACTATGTCGTGATAGAACAGCAGGTCCTTCGTCATCTCCTGCATGTCAAAGAAAGTGGGAGTCTCGCCTTCTTCGTTCTGGAAAGGCCTGGAATATTCCCGCGGCTTTCTCGCGCCTGCGTTCTCTTCTTCCCATTTGATCAAAGCGGCGGCTTCATGGCAGCACCGTTTTCCTGATACGGCGTCACCACATGTGCACCGCATCGACGGGCGTCCCTGGTTGAGTCCCTGGATCAGCGCTTTGTCGTAGTCGTCCTTCTTCCTGCCGTAGCGGAACTTTGCCACACAGTAAGTCGGGCCGCTCGCGAACTCCTCAAGCTTTCCACTGTCGAGAAGGGTATGCGCCTCTCTTATGGTCTCCTCATCAAAATCCTTTTTCCAGTCCTGCGGCTTTCCCGCCGCATTATTCTGCTGTGATTTCATTTCTGATCACCCTGCTGCTGATATAACTATATCTGGTTTATCGATCGGAATCCGTCGAATCAGACAGGTCCTGATCTGCAATTTCAGTATACCACTTTCATCGGTGTGGTGAGAGGTCGTTTTGGATTGACACTAACGCGGATCCAGGCGCGGTAAAAACACATTCGATCAAAAGCTGCAGATTCGCAAATATACAAATTTGCCGCTAAATATCGATAATACATACAAATAGCAAAATACTCTTTGATTTGTATAAGCAAACGCTTGGAAAGGGGCGTTTTCAGGCTGATTTTTTATACAAATTTTGCTTAACATTTGAGAAATCGATAAAAATAACGGATTTTGATCAAATTTGTATAAACCCCGAATAATCATAGTTTTGATCAATCTATCGACATAAGCAGAAAAGTCGCTTAGAAGCTTATTGTGGCGACCGCCTTGTTCTGACAGTCTATAACTTTTCTGATGGCAGCAGCGGTCGTATCAGAAAACTATAGCGGCGCCGACGGATCGCTTTTGATGATAAGAGATTTTTTTGATAATTCACTTACGCCCACGCGGAACAGAGGTCCCGTACTGCCTCGTCGATCTCATTCAGCGGTATCTGATCGTAATAGAGGATGAGCTCTGCCGGCCCTGTGTTTTCATTCTTTTCGTGTACAGGAACTATGTGGAGTCCGAGCTTCCCGGCCTTCCCGCACAGCTCCGAAGGTGAACGGGACGTTTTCACGTCAAGCCTTATGCTCATTCCGGATTTTGTGTTCTTTGCTGAAACGATGTTTTCTCCGTATTTCGAGAAAGCGTCGATCAGCCTGTCCAGCTTTCTGGCATAGAGTTTCCTTATTTTCCTTATCCCTGTCTGGTAGAAGCCGTTCTTCATGAATTCTGCCAGGACAAGCTGCTCGATCTTGGAACACGTCTGGTCATAGTCCCCGAGTGTTTTTTTGAATATCTCCGAAAGCGAAGGAGGAAGGACCATGTAGCTTATCCTTATCGCAGGGAACAATGTCGATGAGAATGATCCCAGATATACGACGCAGCCTGATCTGTCGATGTTCTTAAGAGCCGGAACCGGGTTCCCGAAGTACCTGAGCTCGCTGTCGTAGTCATCTTCAATGATCACAGATCTGTTCTTCTCTGCCCACTCAAGGAGCTGGTATCTTCTGTCGGCAGGCATGACCGATCCTGTCGGGAACTGATTCGAAGGGCTGACGTAGACAGCTGTCCTGATGTTTTCAGGCAGCTTCTCGATCTCGAGTCCGTTTTCCTTTACCAGGATCTTGTTTAGCGTGAATCCTACGTCGCGGAATATGTGCCTGACAGGCTTGTACCCGGGATCTTCTGTGTTTACGAAGTCGATCCCGATCTGGCTCAGGATATTGGCCAGTCTGCTCGTGAGCTGCTGCACTCCCGCGCTTATCACGATGTCGCCGGGAGACGCTGATACTCCTCTTGCGCTATAGAGATATGAAGATATCTCTTCTCGCAGTGTGAATTCGCCCTGAGGATCCTGCGGGGTAAGAAGGGCTTCCGGGTTGTCGTTCATTACCCATGTGAAGCATTTTTTCCATTTTGCGAAATCAAAACATTCGGGGTCGCATCTGTATTTCGCCGCCTCGCGTGAAAAACTGTCTTCAGCAGGATCATCCTCTTTCACCTCAGATGCTCCGGTGATCTCTCTTACATAGTACCCTGAGCCCTGCCTTGCCTCGAGATATCCCTCGAGGATCAGCTGGTCATATGCCCCTGCGCAGGTCGTGATGCTTACGTCGAGCTGTCCGGAAAGATCGCGGAGCGAAGGTAGCCTTTCTCCGGCCTTGATGTCGCCGCCGATGATCCCTCTCCGTATTATGTCATACAACTGTACATATAGAGGTGTATTTGAATTGTGCTTTAAATCTGCATATATTGGCTTCATATTGCACTGTATCCCTAAATTGTTATCTCTAAATAGTTTAAAATTGCATATTTTAGAATATACACTTTACTGTTATTATATTATTTGTAAACACACAGGTCAAGAGAACATCCTGGCCATAGGAAGGAAGAACCGGTATGGAAAACAGAAACACTGCAGCGGTACCCGGTACAAGGGGACAGATATATGACCTTATGCTGACAGGTCTCATGGCGGCGATCGTCATGGCGGCGACATCATTTTTCAGGATCCCTGTCATCGCAACAAACGGCTATATACACCTGGGCGACGCCATGGTATTTCTTTCCGTACTTATCCTCGGACGAAGGAACGGCACAATTGCGGCTGCATCGGGATCGGCACTTGCTGACCTTCTCGGCGGCTACGCGCACTGGGTACCATGGACTTTCATCATCAAAGGCCTAATGGCGTTCATATGCGGTACTATCCTTCTTTCGGGAAAAGATAAAGAAAAGAACGTTTCAGCATTCAGATCCGCGGCTGCCATGGCGGCTGGTGCGCTGGTGATGATGGCGGGATATTTCATCGTACAGCGCTTCATGTACGGGACATGGGCGGCGCCTCTTGCCGCGCTTCCGGGAAACATAGCGCAGGGAGCCGCCGGCGTCATAATAGCTGAGATACTTTCCGCAGCCATTAAGAAAACCGCGCCGAATATGATGAAGAATTAGAAACGTGAGAAATGGACCGGGCTGTTTCCGTGTATGGAAACAGCCTGTTTTTTTGTGTGTGAAAATGATAAAATATGAAAAGGAAACATAATGCAGAAGATCAGTACGGAACAGAAGGTGGCGGCTATGTACGACGAGCTGAAGAAGATAGTTGAAGAAGCAGGGAACATCGTGTTTTTCGGGGGCGCCGGAGTATCGACAGAAAGCGGCATCCCTGACTTCCGGTCAAAGGACGGGCTGTACCACGCGCAGCAGAGTTACGGCTATCCGCCGGAGACCATCCTGTCGCATACTTTCTACATGAACCATAACGAGACATTCTTCAAATACTACAAAGAGAATCTCATCGCAAAGGACGTTCAGCCGAACAAAGCCCATAAAGCGCTTGCGGAGCTTGAGCGGAGAGGGAAGCTGAAAGCGGTCATTACACAGAACATAGACGGCCTGCATCAGAAGGCGGGAAGCGTGAACGTGTTCGAGCTTCACGGGAGCACGCTCAGGAACACGTGCGAGAAATGCGGTGCTCACTATGATCTTGACTATGTGATGGACGAGGCGAACTGCGAGGATCTGGTGCCGCACTGCGCCGTATGCGGAGGCAGGATCAAGCCTGACGTCGTGCTGTATGAGGAGATGCTGGATAACGATGTGATGATCGGGTCCATAGACGCCATCCAGGCCGCCGACGTTATGATAGTCGGAGGTACGTCGCTTAACGTATATCCCGCGGCGGGGCTGATCTCATATTTCAGAGGAAAGCACCTGGTGCTCATCAACAGATCAGCGACGCCATATGACGATGCGGCTGATCTGGTGATCCACGATACGATCGGTAAGGTCCTCTGGAGTCTTGTGGATGATACAGAGGAATAGCGGCAGCAGAATACAGAGCGGGGATTTTGATGGAAAAGACAGCGAAAGAAAACAGAAAACTCAACATAATGGTCGTGAACGACGACGGTATCACATCGCGCGGACTGAGAGAGCTGGTAAACACGCTCCGGACGAAGGCGAACATCTATGTCTCTGCGCCTGACGGCGAACACAGCGGAGCAAGCCAGTCGATCACGATAACAGAGCCGATCAGAGTATATGACTTTGACTATGAGGGGGCAGAGGCGGCCTACGCCGTGACAGGAACGCCTACCGACTGTGTCAAGGCAGGCCTGCAGTTCTATAAGGAACGCGGTGTCAAGATGGACATGGTCTATTCCGGCATCAATATTGGAAGCAATTTCGGTAAGGACACACTGTATTCCGGAACGATAGGGGCGGCAATGGAAGCTGCTTTGTCGAATGTCAGGGCGGTCGCGGTTTCAGTGGACAGCCACAGCGCCACTCACTTTGAGACTGCATGTGAAGCCGCTCTCGCGGTCGTAGACAAGTCGATGAATGAGCTCACGCCGGATACGATACTGAACATCAACGCGCCGGATCTTCCGCCTGAAGAGGTGAAGGGGATCAGATACACGGCGCTCGGAAACAGGTTCTATATCGACAAGTTCATACCGGTGGAATCGGAAGACGGAGACAGCTATATGCTGGATGGAGCGCCTCTTGATCTGAATGATATAGAAGAGAAATACGACGTCACCGCCACATGGGACAACTACGTATCGATCACGCCGCTTCAGTTTGACTATACAGCGTACGACATGATAGAAAAAGTCGCTTCATGGGGACTTAAGCTTGAAAAAGAGGAAACTGCCAGAGCGTCCGGAAGCGCAAGAGAGAACATGCCGGAGTAAAGGCGAAGAATTTCGCTGTTTTTCAATATGTTTTCGACTTTTGATATTGATTTTTCAAATAGGTGGTAGTAGACTAAAGTCGACAAGAATTTAACAAAATTCTTGCTTCCATTGATATTATTAAGATGTCTAATCAGCCAGAGCATGGCTTTAGTATCCTGAAGCCGTAAAATGGCTTTTTGTACCAAGGAGGGAAAAAGAAAATGAAAGAAGTTGTAATCGTTGGAGCCAAGAGAACAGCTATCGGTTCATATGGCGGATCACTGAAGAACGTACCTGCTAAGGAACTCGGAGCTATCGCAATCAAAGGCGCTATCGAGCAGGCAGGCATCAAGCCGGAAGATGTTGAAGAAGTCATCATGGGTGATGTACTCCAGGGCGGACTCGGACAGAACGTTGCAAGACAGATGTC
>CAYMBU010000034.1:0-13056 GCA_964388765.1 uncultured Eubacterium sp. | reverse complement strand
CGTCATCTTTAGACATATACAGAAGCTCACCTGTCTACTGGACTGAAAGCACCTGTTTCAAAAGGGCTAACGCAGTAAGACATGCTATGTGGTCGCGGTCATAGCGCTTGCCCTTCGCTCTCGGCAGGACTCCTGCTTTGATATAATTGTTGATCATGGCTGAAGTATGAGGCTCTTCCATGCAAAGTACGAACCCTATATGCTGCCTCTTCAGATACTCAGTAAGCTGGTCCTTATACAGATCGATGTCCGGTATCTGATCCCACTCTGCAGGATGTGATTCTCTGAGAGCCTTTTCAAGCGATATCTTGTCTGGTTTCTTCTCCATAGATTATTCCTGTAGTATACTCTTCTGTTTCCGGAACTTTCTGACAGAGCGAAGCCTGTCATTACATCCGGCAATACATAAAAAATATTTGACATTCTATAATCTAATATCTATAATTAGATTATAGAATAGATATAATTCCATAATCTGATTATTTATCTTTGATAACATGATAACACTTAATGATCTGTTCTTCAATGATCTTGTTTGACGATGAAGGAGGTAAGCCATGAATATATGCGTATTCGGAGATTCCATAGCCAAGGGAGTCGTATACGATGAAAACAAAGGAAGATACATTTTCTCTCAGAACAGCTTCACTGGCCTGGTCTCCAGAGAGACAGGCGTTACTTTCAGGAATCACGCCAGATTCGGATGTACCACGGAGAAAGCGAAAGCAATAATAAACAAACATCTGGATGAGGCAGATCAGTACGATTATATACTTCTGGAATTCGGCGGGAATGACTGCGACCTTGACTGGGAAGCGGCTTCGCGCTGCCCGGACGATCCTCAGGAAGGACAGATCAGCCATGAGGCTTTTGCCCGGAATTACGTCGGCATGATACAGAAGATAAAAGAAAAAGGCGGAGCGCCTGTTGTAATGACACTCCCGCCGCTTGACCCTGACAGGTTCTTCAGATGGGTCTCAAAAGATCTGAACAGATTCAATGTCATGCGGTTCCTGAAAAACGACATCATGAACATCTACCGCTGGCAGGAAGACTACAGTGACATCGTCTACGATATAGCAGACAGGACTTCAGTGACCGTGCTTGACGTAAGGCGGGCTTTCCTGGAGTCTGCGGATGAGGATCTGATGTGCATAGACGGCATGCATCCCAATGAAAACGGCCACAGGCTGATAGCCGGTTTCCTGGAGGATGAATGGCTGTCACTTGCGGAAAAGCGATCCGGCATACTTGACTGGGACGAGCTTCTCCCTTTTGAATTCAGCAGCCTGTCATGCCTGTCTGTTTCTTAATTCGGAAAGAATCTCATATATCATGGACTGTGAGAAACCACGCGTGAAGAGACGCCTCGCTATACGGCCCTGTATCTTCTCCGGGATCTCACAGCCCGGCCCGATATCAGCAGCCGTGAGCACCTTCTCTGCCTCTCTCATCGCAGTCTCATGCTCGTCCGGTTCTCCGAATTCATCAAGATACTCGTTATACCCGGCCTCGATGTCAGTTTCCTGTACTCCTTTGGCCCTGAGATCATAGAAAGCTTTCTTCAGGCTGCGCCCGCGTCCGAGATCGTATATCAGGAACTCACAGGTGAATCTTGCGTCGTTGAGGTAACCGTAGTCAAGCATCGCCGAGACGACTCTGTCTATCTCTTCTTTCTCATACTCCCGCTTCTGAAGGTAGTCTCTTAGCTCTTTCACGGCCATGCTCTTACGTGAAAGCTTTTTCTCAGCGCATTCCACGATGTCCATCCTGCTCTGGCTGTTCTCTTTTCTCTTTGAAAAAGTCATTATCAGTCCCACATCTTTCTTATCCCGGGCGTGCCGTCTGACAGCGTTGCCGCAGCCGCTCTGAAGTCTTCTTTTTCTTCTATTCCTGCCTCTGAAAGCATCTCAGCTGTGATACTGTGCAGATAGACCGTTTCTGACACGCCGCTCTCGTCATGACTGAATGTGACGTGCTCAGCGAGCATGCCGTCAGGCGCTGAATCAGGGTACTTCCCGAAGAACCCGTGTCCGCCGTATTTGCCAAGGGCCTCTCTTCTTACCCAGATGTCGAAGAATGCTCCGTGTCCGCCTTTACGGGTATATTCACGCTCCCCGGCCGTATAATATCTATCCACCGTGCCGGGAGACACTTTATCTCTGACTGTCTGAAGATCCACGCCGCATCTTCCCTTCGAAACAAGGCATACCCACAGGTCTCCCGAATGTGAGACCGATATATCGACGTCGTCATGTCCCGGCCAGTCCAGATATGGCCTTCCCTTATCCGTCCTTCTGACAGCCGGCAGATCATCAAAGGCCTTCGGCTCTGTTCCGTTTTCTTCAGCAAAACAGAGCACTGCTTTCCTTATCATAGGGAAAGCAGCGTCGCCCTTCTCATATCTGCCCTGTCTTACGAAAATCATATCCATCGGTAATTACCGGAAAAATATCTGACTATTAAATAAGCGCCCCTTAGGGGCGCTATGCTATTTATCTTTGTCTTTATATAGTCTGTCGAGCACTATCCTGTATCCTCCCGCGCCGTACAGCAGACATTTATTGATCCTGCTTATCGTAGCCGTGGAGGCGTTGGTTATCTCCTCGATCTCATTGTAAGTCTTCTTTTCAGAAAGCAGCTTGGCCACTTCCATTCTCTGCGAGATAGCATGGATCTCGTTTATAGTACAGAGATCCTCGAAGAATCTGTAGCACTCTTCTCTGTTTTTCAGCTTAAGTACAGCGTCAAACAACTCGTCGACATCTTTACCTTCAAGAATTGATTTATATGCCATATGACGCTCCTTTCTTACCCCGGTAAAGTGAATATATCACTTTTACACGTTAAAGTCAACAAGCGTTAACGCTTTATTTGACAAAAGCGCCATATATATTTCTTATCGTTCCGATCAACCCTGTTTGACAAGCTGCATGGCTTTCTTCAGCTGTCTGTCTCCTTCATCCTCGTCTTCTGTCTTTTCTTTTACCACGGTATCCGGCTTTACGCCCTTACCATCTATGACTTTACCTGAAGGGGTAAGGAACCTGGCCGTCGTGAGCATCAGGCATGATCCGTCTTTGAATCTGAATTCCTGCTGTGATATCCCTTTGCCGTAAGTCCTTGTCCCGACTACGGGGCCTGCCTTATTGTCCTTCACTGCCGCGGCGACTATCTCAGCCGCGCTTGCTGACTTATCATTCACCAGCACAGCCAGCGGAAGCCCGCATGCCTCCTCGTCTGAGTTGTACGTCGTAGTCTTGCCCTTTTTATCCTCCATAATGGAGATGGTGCACTCAGGCAGGATCTGATCGCAGATGCTTATACCCTGATCAACGTATCCTCCGCCGTTGTTTCTGAGGTCTATTATCAGAGACTTCACTTTCTTATCATTCAGGTTCTTCAGCTCCTCGGCAAATTCCTTTGAAGAGTTTTTGCTGAATGATGTGATCCTGATATATCCTGTATCGTCGTCAAGGACTTTGCTTGAAACGGCGCGCATCTCCACCTCGGCTATCGTGACGTTTGCCGTGAACGTGTACCACCCTCTCAGCATGTCAAGCTTGAGAGTCTTCCCTGGATCGCCGGAGATAAGCTTGATGAATTCGCTTTCTGTTTCAAACTCCTGCTCGTCTACGGTCCTGATAACGTCGCCTTCCTTGATATCCGCGGCGTCAGCCGGGCCGTCCTCCGCAACGGAAGTCACCTCCGCCCTGCCGTCTGTCACATTGAATGTGATGCCGATACCTGTGAATCCACTGTTTACTGCTTCCTCCCATTCAACCAGCTCAGAGGCTGTCATATATTCCGTATACTTGTCACCCAGGCTTTCCGCAAGAGCTTTTGCCATTGCTTCTGTCTGTTCTGACTCGTCATAATCAAACAGGAAATTCTTTTCTATATCTTCCTGCAGCTCATAGATCTTGGCGTGTTTTGCTATGACGTCGTCCTTGGCTTTGAGTTCGTCTTCAGTCACTATCTTTCTGCCGGTCAGCTTAAGCACTTCGTAACTGATAAAAACCGAAAGCGCGGCTGTCAAAATCAGTACAAGAACTGCAAATCTTGCAAATTTTCCGGGATTGATCCTCATCTCAACGCCTCCACCACCAACTGGACGGTTACATTATTGTTCCACTCATGATTAGACATGATGCCTATAGCAGTTATACTTTTTTTCTGTTCCCGCGCGGCATCCACCATTTCGTTCATCTTATCTGTATCTCTGAAGACAAGACAGGTACATGCCTTTGGGCCTTTACCCAGCGTGAACCTCATAAACTGACCTTCCGCGCCCATCCTCGTGATCCTGTCCGGAACACCTTCTATGGCTATGAGCGGCCGCTCGTTTTGTCTTCCGCATGGCTCAAGCAGCGCAAGCTGTGAAGCAAAATCAGTCGTAACTTCTTCAGGCTCAAGGCTTATATCCGGCTCTGGCTCATACGAGAAAAGGTCAGGGTTTTCCTTCCTGATCTCTGAGGCTCTCTCATTGAGGTCTGCTCTGATCTCGGCAAAGCCTTCTTCCTTCATTATGAATCCGCATGCGGCTGCGTGTCCCCCGAAAGTAACGAACCACTTCTCTTCATTCTTCAGAAGATTGTACAGGTCTATGCCTTCCGGACTTCTTCCTGTCCCCTTCAGAAGGCCGTCTCCGTTTTCCGTAACTATGACAGACGGCACGTGGTATTTCTCCTTCAGCTTGCCTGCCGCTATGCCTGTGACTCCTTCATGTGCATTGGAAAGATACGCGAATATGAAGTCCGATCCCTTTTCCTCCTGCTCCACTTCCTCGCAAGCACGCTCATACACTTCATTCTGGAGGCGCTTTCTCTCATAGTTGCATTGTATCAGCTCGTCCGCATACTCTTCTATCTTCTCTTTGTCTTTTGCCAGGAAAAGCTTCAGCGCCAGAGCTGCCGACTTCATCCTTCCCGCAGCGTTGATATGCGGCACCAGAACAAACGATACATTTTCGCAGCTTACTTCTTCCGGCTTGAGTCCTGTCTTCTCTATGAGCACTTTCAGAGCTTCCCTCCTGGAAGTGTTGATAGCTCTCAGCCCGTACTTGACCAGCATCCTGTTCTCGCTTACGAGCGGAACTATATCGCCTATCGTCCCGAGCGCCACAAGGTCAAGTGTCTCCGTAAGCTTTCTCTTCGGAAGGCCTGCCGCGTCGGTCACTGCCTGTGCAAGCTTGAACGCCACGCCGCATCCTGCAAGATACGGGAAAGGATACTCCGAATCAGGCCTTGCCGGATTAATCAGGATGCCTTCTGCACGCCTGTCCTCGATCCTGTGATGGTCTGTGATCATGATATCCAGGCCCTGTTCTCTGGCGTATGCCGCCTCGTCCACAGAAACACTGCCGCAATCGACCGTTACGATGAGTCCGGCTCCGGCCTTCTTTATCGTGTCGATCGCAGCTTTGTTCAGTCCGTACCCCTCGTCAAAGCGCGAAGGTATGTACTGTATGATATTGTCTGTCAGCTGCGACAGTACCTCTGTCAGGATGACTGTGGAGGTGACGCCGTCAGCGTCATAATCGCCGTATATGCATATCCTCTCGCCGCTGTCACAGTATGACAATAGAAGATCCACTCCTTCCTCCATGTCTGGAAGAAGGAATGGATCGTATGTTTCTTTTGGCTTATCAGACAGAAATTCCGCTATTTCATCATCTGTCTTTATGCCTCTCCTGTGAAGGAGATCTATGATCTTAGGGTCGATATCCGTTTTCATATTTTACGAGTTGACGCCGTGGATATAGCAGAAGTCACGCGGATTTCTGAGCTGTCCGTTCTGCCTTACCTCGAAGTGGCAGTGCGATCCTGAACTGAATCCTGTGGATCCCATGGCTGCTATGACGTCGCCTTTCTTGACTGACTGTCCTACCTTCACCTTGACTGAGCTGTTATGTCCGTAAAGTGAGGTAAGTCCGCTTCCGTGTGATATTACTACAGCGTTTCCATATCCGCCGTACCATCCTGCCTTGATGACTACTCCCTTGGCTGCGGCGTGGATAGGAGTTCCTGTAGGCGCTGACATATCGATGCCCGGATGTCTCTCATATGAACGAGGAGCAAGATATTCACCGTATCTGTTTACATAGTAGGTGCTCCACACAGGACATACCCATTTGCCGCCTTTATATTTATCCGGCAGATCAATATATCCGTTCTCCGCGGCTACTCTCTTGGCTTCGATGATCGCCTGTATCTCTGCTTCCAGCTTCTGCCGTTCTTTCTTCAGAGTCTCATATTTCTTGTTCAGCTTCTCGTTGGTCTCGTTCAGCTGAGCTTCTTTTTCTGTCAGGTCCTGTTTCTCTTCGGCAAGTTCTGCCTTCTCTTTCTTGAGAACGGCCTCCTGAGCTTCTATCTGCATACGCTCCTCTACCAGAGTGTCGAGCGTATCCTGATCGGCTTTATATATTTTCTGTACCATATCGACGTTGGTGATCAGTTCTGTAACGTCGCTTGAGTTCAGAACTATGTCAAGGTAACCGATCACTCCGTTCTTGTACATGGTACGGAGCCTGTTGTTCAGTCCATCCTTACGGTTTTTGATCTTTTTCTTCCTGAGCTTCAGGCTCTTCTGGGTAGCTGAGATCTCACCGTTCTTCTTTTCGATCGAAGCCTTTACTTCCTCGATAGCCGCTTCCTGCGCCTCTATATCTTTTTTGATCTGATTGAGCTCTTCTATAACGTCGTTCTGTTCTTTCTTTACCTTTTCGAGCTCTTTCTCTTTCTTGGCCTGCTTATCTTCTTCAGCATAGCTGTAAGGCGTACCGAAGCTGAACGACGATACCGCGAGAAGCACAGCCAATACGATGACTGTGATCCTGACCGTTCTGCTGTTAAGATTTTTTACTAACATATATACCTTCCTGTTTCAACTGACAATGCTGCTACGCGTCGAGGAACTTCCTCATGGAAATGATACTTCCGGTAGATCCAATTCCGACGCCGAGCGCGAGGAAAATTATGATCAGATTGGTGATCAGATAATCCGCCGGGACAAGAGGCGACGAAAGGATCGCCATTACCTTGATACCCACCGTGTCGATTATGTTACTGTAGACTATATATACTATCCCTACCGCCAGCGCCGCGGATATCATTCCGATAATGATACCCTCGACCAGGAACGGTCCCCTTATGAACCAGTTCGTAGCTCCGTCGTATTTCATGATAGATATCTCCCGCGCCATCGCGAACACCGTCAGCTTGATCATGTTCGATACGACTATTATCGAGATCAGTATCAGGAATACCATTATGGCCATGCTTCCATACTGAAGGAAGCTCGTGACCTTGGTCAGCTTGTCGACTGTTTCTTTGTAATACTTGGTGCTCTCAACGCCCTCTATCGACGATACCTGATTATTGACGGCGTCTGCAGCGTCCAGCGACTGCACCGTTACAAGTATCGAGTTAGGAAGAGGGTTCCCGCCGAGAGAATCAAGCAGATAGCCGCTGTTCCCCCATCTGTCTCTCATTATCTTCAGAGCTTCAGCTTTACTTCTGTATTCGACCAGAGATACGCCGTTTATGCCGGTCACTTCATTCATGATCTGCTTCGCGGCTTCTTCGCTTACGTCGTCTTCCAGAAATACTTCCACTGTATCGTAATCACGCTTGATCATCTCTGTAAAGAGATTGACGTTTACTGCGAGCGTGAAGAAAAGCCCAAGTATGAGCATCATCGCCGTGATCGCGAATATAGAAGCAAGAGTAGTGGTCTTGTACCGGACGATCTGTATCAGCGCCTGCTTGATGTTATAAAATAATCTACTCATCGTCGACCACCTCCTCGGTAAAGTCGGCGGTCTCGTTCAGGTCGTACTGTCCGAACTCATCACGTACGATGTGGCCGTCCTCTATGGCAACTACACGCTTGCCCATCCTGTCTACGATGTCCTTGGCGTGAGTTACCATCAGGATCGTAGTCCCGGTATTATTGATCTGTTCCAGAAGCTCCATGATCCCGTAAGCTGTATCCGGGTCAAGGTTTCCTGTAGGCTCATCAGCTATGAGGACAGTCGGATTATTGATTATCGCTCTTGCGATCGCCACACGCTGCTGCTCTCCCGCTGACAGTTCCTGCGGATATCTGTTGGCTTTATCGCCTATGCCTACGAGTTCCAGCACCTGCGGGACTCTCTTTTTGATCGTGCGCCTGCGCATATGGAGAATTTCCAT
Source organism: uncultured Eubacterium sp. (assembly GCA_964388765.1). Lineage (GTDB taxonomy): Bacteria > Bacillota > Clostridia > Peptostreptococcales > Anaerovoracaceae > Aminicella. The sequence goes on along the minus strand of CAYMBU010000034.1, from coordinate 4,861 downwards.
AGCAAAAGCGACGTTCTCGAACACAGTCTTCTTAGGGAGAAGCCTGAAGTCCTGGAACACCATCCCTACTCTCCGCCTGAGCTGCGGAACCATTCTGTTTGAAAGTGAGGTGACTTCATAGTCGCCTACAGTGATCGTGCCGGAATCAGCGTCGATCTCCTTCAGGATAAGCTTGATGAAAGTCGACTTTCCTGCTCCGGACGGACCTACAAGAAATACAAAATCACCTTTGTCGATATCGATGCTGGCATCTTCAAGTCCTACATTGATACCGTCATAGATCTTAGTTACATTTTTAAATGTTATCATAAAACCCCCGCTTACGCCGGTTATTTCCGAATTTATAAAATGATCAGTCTGTTATCTTCTTATCTGATTCGAGTACCATTATACCATAGTATGCCTGTCTTGAAAAGTCTTAAGAGACCTTAAGATATCGTTTTCGATGATTATTGTGTGAACTTTGTATGATTTTTTCATTTCAGGCACCAAAAACCCCTCCGTATCATCTACGGAGGGGCATGTCATCTTTCTGTCCTGTCTTATGCGTTAACGAGATACTTTACCTTCTCTTCTATCGCTGCGGCAGTCATGCCGTACTTCTCAAGAAGCTCGTCCGGATTTCCTGACTCTCCGAAAGTATCCTGCTGGCCTACCATGGCAATAGGTACCGGGCATTCCTGTGAAACGACTTCTGCAACAGCGCTCCCGAGTCCTCCAATGACTCCGTGCTCTTCAGCCGTAACTATGCACCCTGTATCTTCCGCGGCCTTCCTGATGATATCAGTATCTATCGGCTTCAGTGTGTGCATGTCGATAACTCTAGCTTCTATCCCTTCAGCAGCAAGGTGCTCCGCTGCTTCCATGGCCGCAGGCGTCATGATGCCTGTCGAGATGATCGCAACGTCATCTCCGTCACGGAGTACGTTGCCCTTGCCCAGCTTTATTGCTGACGTATCTTCATAGAATACAGGAACCGCGGCTCTTCCGAGTCTCACGTATGCAGGGCCGTCCATCTCAACTACCTGTCTGAGGAGCTCCTTGGCGCTCACTGCATCGCACGGATTCACTACTGTCATGCCCGGGATCGTTCTCATCAGGGCAAGATCCTCAAACGTCTGGTGGCTAGCCCCGTCCGGTCCCACGGTTATTCCTGCGTGAGTAGCGCATACCTTCACATTCGCGTGCGTATATCCGATAGAAGTACGTACGATCTCAAAAGCCCTGCCTGACGCGAACATGGCGAAGCTCGACGCACATACAGTCTTTCCGGAAAGCGCAAGGCCTGCCGCAACTCCCATCATATTCTGTTCAGCGATACCCATATCAAAGAACCTGTCCGGAGCGACCTTCTTGAACATTGCTGTCTTGGTCGATCCCGCAAGGTCTGCATCCAGCACTACAAGGTCCGGATTTCTTTCTGCCTCTTCCTGGAGGAATTCTCCATAAGCAGCCCTGGTCGCAATCTTCTCTGCCATTACCACTCACCTCCAAGTTCCTTCACAGCCTGCATGGCTTCTTCCTCTGAAGGTGCCTTACCATGCCATCCGGCCTGGTCCTCCATGTAGCTCACGCCCTTGCCTTTGACCGTCTTTGCTATGATCGCCGTAGGCTTTTCCTTTTCTGCTCTCGCTGCATCCAGCGCATCGAATATCTGGCTGAAATCATGGCCGTCTATTTCGATGACATGCCATCCGAAAGCTTCGAATTTCTCTTTGATCGGCGTGACTTTCATGACATCGTCGTTACGCCCGTCGATCTGAAGGCCGTTCCAGTCGACTATAGCGGTAAGACTTGACAGTCCGTAATGAGCTGCCGACATGGCGGCTTCCCAGACGATGCCTTCCTGTATCTCTCCGTCTCCGAGCAAAGCGTATACTCTGGCTCCGTTATTATCGAGCCGGTCTGCAAGCGCCATCCCGACAGACGCCGAAAAGCCCTGTCCGAGGGAACCTGTGGACATCTCGATGCCCGGGACCTTTCTCATATTGCCATGGCCCTGGAAAGGACTTCCGAGCTTCCTCAGCGTCATGATATCGCTTACAGGGAAATACCCTCTTTCCGCAAGTACCGCATATTGAGCCGGTACAGCATGACCCTTCGATAAAACGAATCTATCGCGGCCTTTCATCTTCGGATCAGCCGGATCGATGTTCATCTCACCGAAGTAAAGCGCGGTCAGAATATCCGCGCATGACAGAGATCCGCCCGGATGACCGGACCCCGCGTTGAAGGTCTCTCTGATGATGTCGAGTCTCACCTTGCGGGCAGTCTCCTCATAAAACGACAGTTCTTTCCTTTCCATGCCTGCTTCCTTTCAAACTGTTACAGTCCTTTGTTAACGAACTCCTTTATCGCATACGGTATATAGCCGATGATATCGCTTGCTATCATCCCGTATTCGCCTTTCTCAGCCGCCGCCATGTCGCCTGCTCTACCATGTATGTATACTCCGCAGGCCGCGGCTTCATAAAGTCCCAGCTTCTGTCCGGACAGTGATGCTATCACGCCGGTAAGCACGTCTCCGGAACCTGCCGTGGCCATACCCGGACCTCCGGCAGTATTCTGCATGATCTCTGTCTCTGTTCCGCTCCGTCTCGCGACGAGCGTGTCATGCCCCTTTAATACTGTAATTGTATTATAACCCACTGAAAGCGCTGTTGCCACATCTTCTCTGTCTCCGGTGCCAAGTCTGGCTCCCGCGAGAAGCCTGACAGCCTCGCCCTGATGCGGGGTTATTACTTTATCGCCTTTATATGTAAAGAACTTTTCTCTCAGGCTGTCGTCTTCTGCTATCATGTTCAGACCGTCCGCGTCCAGTACCAGCGGCCCGTCAAACCTGTCGAGCACGTCCGAGAGCATCTCTTTCGCCTCATCGCCCATGCCCATTCCGGGGCCGAACGCAACAACGTCATAACTTCCGAAATGAGCTCCGGCAGAAGGCACAGGATCCTCAAGCTTGCCCTTTGCCTGCTCCCATGTTACGCAGATCGCCTCAGGAACGTTTATCTGCACTACTGGAAAGTTCTTTTCAGCCGTGCACACATACACCAGGCCTGATCCTGTTCTCAGAGCCGCTTTGGCGGCAAAACAGCAAGCCCCTGCCATACCGGCTCCTCCGGCTATGATCAGAACATGGCCGAAGTCCCCTTTATGAGCGCTCGGAAGCCTTTTTTTTATATATTTCTTTACATACGTCTGATTTATCTTTTTCAGCGAATCATCCATAGTATCCACCTGCTAGCCAAGCTGTGCCGAAAGGAATATCGAAGCCATCGCAAAGTAGATAGTCAGGGCCACCGCGTCTGATACCGACGATATCGCAGGATTCGCTATCAGCGCAGGGTCAAGATTCACTCTCTTGACGATCAGCGGGATCATGCATCCTATCAGCTTGGCAAAGATCACTATTACAAGCATGGCCGCACAGACTGTAAGCGCTATCGGAACACTTGCGCCGTCCAGCCAGCATACTCTGAAAAAATTCACGAATGAAAGAATCACTCCGATGATGATGCCGATCCTGAATTCTTTCCAGACTACCTTCATCCAGTCTTCTGTTTCCACCTCGCCTGTGGCAAGTCCGCGGATGATCAGAGTCGCCGCCTGTGACCCTGTGTTTCCGCCTGTTCCCATCAGCATAGGCATATATGTTACAAGCTGTATGACTTTGGAAAGTGAAGCCTCGAATCGCGTAACTATCATGCCCGTGAATATGTATGCCACCATCAGTATCAGAAGCCACGGCAGTCTGTTCACTGCGTGCTGCCATACAGGGATATCGAGATATCCGCGGTCGTTATCCTTGAAGTCGATAACTCCGTTCATCCTCTCGATGTCCTCTGTGGCCTCGCTTTCCATTACGTCCAGGATATCGTCGAATGTTATGATGCCGACGATCCTGTTTTCCTTGTCTACTACAGGAAGAGCCATGTAATCGTATTTCTTGAAGACTTCCGCGACTTCTTCCTGGTCGTCCAGCACGTTGACGCTTACGAACTCCGTATGCATTATGTCACGGATCAGGACGTTGTCGTCCCTCGTAACAAGTGTTGAAAGTGATACGACTCCAATCAGCTTTCTTCCCGCGTCTTTCACATAGCAGGTGTATATAGTCTCCGCGTCCCGGCCGCCTTCCTTGATCCTCTTCATCGACTCGCCGACCGTCCAGTCCTGGTTAAGGCTGATATATTCAGGGGTCATCAGGCTCCCCGCGCTGTCAGCAGGATAATTGAGGAACTGGTTGATCATACTGCGCTCGTCTTTCGGCGTCTTGGCAAGTATCTTGCTGACGACCGTCGCGGGCAGCTCTTCCAGGATATCGATCTTATCGTCGAAGTCCAGCTCCTGTACGATGAATGATATTTCCTTATCCGTTATTGCGTTGACTATATTGACCTGGTCTTCAGGCGACATGTACGAGAAAACTTCTACTGCAAGATCTTTTGGAAGCAGCCTGAACAGGATGACGGTCATGTGGATATCGACCTCATCGTTCACGTCTTCCATTATGTCCGCAATATCGGCCGCGTTAAAATCAAGCAACACGTCGCGGGCTTTAAAATATTGTTTTTTATCAAGGAAATCAAGGATCTTCTCAAGAGCCTCGTCTATCAAAGTATCCCTGTCCAGAATTGCATTCTCCATAGGCCTTGCCCTCCATTTCCGGCAAAAGCATCACTCGGAGAATCCTCCGGCTATGATCGGTAAAAAAGAATAATACCATTAAAGATCAAAAAAGAGGGCTCCGCGAGCAACGTTGTCAGTTTGCCTTATTTTCTGTTCTCGGACTTCAGAATTGCTACTGTCCAAAGGAACACTGTCCATACTCGCACCTCCCTCTCAATATTAAATATGATAC
>CAYMBU010000033.1:7138-13409 GCA_964388765.1 uncultured Eubacterium sp. | reverse complement strand
CCTGTGCTGTCTCTGGTCTCATGTAGATCTGTGATGTGCTGTCCTGAGTACCTCCCTGATATGTTTTGAACATCAGGTTAAATTCTCTGATCTGTGTGAATTCAGAGCCACCGCAGTCAGGGCATGTGATGCCGTGTTCTTTAATGTAGTTCTCCATCTTCTCATGAGGCCAGCCGTCTACTACGATAGGGTCAAGACCGTTCTCTGCGACATATTCTTCTATCAGTTTGTCAGCACGATGTCTTGCGTGGCACTGCTTACAGTCGATCAGCGGATCTGAGAATCCACCTACGTGGCCTGAAGCTACCCATGTTGTCGGGTTCATCAGTATGGCTGCATCAAGTCCGACGGTGTATTTGTTCTCCTGCACGAACTTCTTCCACCATGCCTGCTTAACATTATTCTTGAACTCTACTCCAAGTGGGCCGTAATCCCATGTGTTCGCAAGACCTCCATAGATCTCAGAACCAGGAAATACGAATCCGCGGCCTTTGGCGAGCGCTACGATTTTCTCCATTGTGACTTCATTACTCATCGATAATTACCAGCTTTCTTTTAATGTTATATTTTTTGACTGTATCAGCATAAGGTCTAGAGATCCTGCTTCTCGATATCCTCAGCGATCTCATCAACTGTTTCAGCAGCTTCCTCAACAGCATCCTCTGCTGCTTCCTCAACTCCGTCAGCCAGCTCTTCTGCTTTCTCTGCAGCCTCTTCTACAGCTTCGTCCTTGCCCTTTGTGAACTTGTCAGCAACTTCCTTGGCCTTGTTTGCGACTTCCTCGCCTTTTGCCTTGGCCTGGTTTACTGCTTCTTCTCCCTTTTCCTTGATCTGATCAACAAATTCCGGAGCCTTCTCCTTGACCTGATCAACTACTTCGGTACCCTTCTCCTTAGCCTGCTCATAAAGATTTCCGGCCTTATCTGTAACGTCTACCACAGAACCGTCTTCCTTGACTACCTCGATCTTGCAGTTGAATCCGAATGAAGCAGCTACTCCGAGGATGATGCCCCAAGGTGCTACGATAGCTCCGATGACTCCTGCATTAAGAGGAAGATCCAGCATTTTCTGGTCATCCTTGCTGATCCTGATCCTGGCTGCGTTTCCACGGTTAACGACATCCTTGATCTTGTCGATGATCTCGTTGCCCTTCTCACCGATCTTCTGAGAAGATGTCTGTCCATCAGTCTTGTCCTCTATGCTTACGATAGCATCTACAACATTTCCGTCAGCAGCTTCAAGAGCTTCTTTTGCTTCCTTGTAGGTAACTCCGGTCCTGTCTTTGACAAGCTCGATTTTCTCCAATGTTACTTCCATTTCTAATACCTCCAATGATAAAAACGTATTATTCGATACCCTTTCCGTTTACATTTTCCTTAACAGAAAACAGCCCTTCACTTTTCATCCTGCCGAGATCGAAATGGTACTCCATATATGCTCTGATGATGCGCTGAAGCCTGTCAGCTACTTCATCAGAAAGCGCGATTCCAGCAAAATTACGGAGCGGGTTTCTTACAAAATAATCCACCACATTAACTATATCATTTTCTGCATGAAAAATCAATGCTTTCTGGCCATTAGAAACAGCCTTGCCGGCACATTCGTCACATATCATGCCGCCTTCTTCCACGCAGAAGCTGTGCAGGCTGTCTTTTCTGCCGCATACCGTACATGAATCCATGACGGGAAATGCGCCGAGTATCCTGAGAAGCTTCAGCTCATAGGCCAGCACAAGCGTCATATATTTTCTCTTCCGCTGCTCAAGCTCCTGAAGAAATTCAAGCAGAAGAGAGAAGACCGCGGGCTGCGGGAGGCCTTCCGGTATCATCTTCTCCGTAAGCTCCAGCACGAACGATCCGGCTGCATATCTGTCCAGGTCCTCCCCTATCGCATAATAGCTGGTTATTGCGTCGGCATGGTCCAGCTCGTAGTAATTTCTGCCTTCGAATATCTGGTAGCTTCCGTATGTGAACGGTCTCAGCGCGAGCGATGATTTAGACCTGCCTTTGTCGCCTATATTGCTGCCTACGCTTATCTTCCCATATTCTTTTGTAAACAGAAGGATCATCCTGCGCCCCTGCACCATCCTGGTCTGGCGGAAAATGATCCCCTCAGTGTTGAAAGACATCTACTGTTCTCTTTCCTTATATCCGAATTCAAGGAGCGCTCTGTCGCTGTCGCGCCAGTTCTCCCTGACTTTTACCCACAGCTCTAGATATATCCTGGTGCCAAGCAGAGCTTCAAGCTCTTCTCTTGCTGCTTTGCCTATCCCTTTCAGCTTCTTGCCCTGTTTGCCGATTATTATACCTTTATGTGATTTCTTTTCGCAGAATATGACGCAGCCGATCCTTGTGATCTTCGGACTCTCTTCATAGCTCTCTATCTCGACCGCGATGCCATGAGGCACTTCCTCGTCCAGATAGAGAAGCATTTTCTCTCTGACTATCTCTGTTACAAGGAATCTCTCGGGATAGTCGGTGATCATATCTTCGGGGAAATACTGAGGTCCTTCTCCGAGCATGCTCTCGATACATTCCATTATCTCAGGAACGTTTTTGCCAGTGAGAGCAGATGCTCCGTATATCTCGTCAAATACGCCCTTGGAGTCATAGAAATTGAATATCTTCAGATACTCGTCAGGCTCCATGATATCTATCTTGTTTATAACGAGGATCTTCGGCGCTTCTGTCTCTTTCACAAGGTCGAAGACATATCTGTCGCCGCCTTTTTCCGAATAGCTGTCAACTATGAATATAACGGCGTCCACTTCCTTAAGGGTTCCTGTCGCCATTTCAGTCATGGCTTCTCCGAGTTTGTTCCTGCCCTTGTGTATCCCCGGAGTGTCGATGAATACCATCTGGCATCCTTCATCTTTACCCTCAGGCATCCTGGTATATATGCCGCGGATGCTGTTTCTTGTCGTCTGCGGCTTGTCTGTGGTAATAGCGACCTTCTCGCCTATCATCTGGTTGAGAAGCGTCGATTTGCCCACGTTAGGCCTTCCGATCAATCCAATAAAACCTGATTTCAATTTGTTCTCCTATTTCTCCAGTCTGAATCCGTCCGGAAGAAGCGTACTCAGCTTCACACATTCCAGATGGTCCGCGTCCTCACCTGTTATCACGTCCATATCAGGCGAGAATTCATACAGAAACTGTCTGCATATCCCACACGGAGATGCTTTCCCTTCCGGCGACGCCACAGCTATAGCCTTGAATTCAGTTTCGCCTTCTGATACCGCCTTCACACATGCTGTCCTTTCGGCGCAGATGCACGCGCTGTATGAGGCATTCTCAACATTGACGCCGGTAAAGATCTTTCCGTGTACCGTCATAAGGGCGGCGCCTACCGCAAATCCCGAGTAAGGTGAATATGAATTCTCTGATACTCTGAGCGCTTTTCTGAAAAGCACCTTATATACGTCTGTTATCTCTTCCATAAACCGCCTTTATCTTTCTATGCCCAGCTCAGACATGACTTCTTCTTCTCTGGCCCTCATTATCTTTTTCTCTTCTTCCTCCATATGATCGTATCCAAGCAGATGAAGGATGCTGTGTACGAAAAGATATATGACCTCGCGCTCAAGCGGATGTCCGAATTCTTCAGCCTGCTGCCCTGCTCTCTCCATGCATATGACTACATCTCCGAGTTCAGCTACGCCAGTCTCCTCCTGCATGTCCATCAGGTCATCGACGGAGTCGAACTGAGGGAATGAAAGCACATCAGTAACGCTGTCGACTCCCCTGTATTCGCCGTTAAGGGCTTTGATCTCATCAGGACCGACGAATGAAACACTGACCTCCGCGCCATCGCCGTCTATACCCTCTCCGGCCAGAATGACGGAAAGTGCCTTCTTCATCGTTTCACCGTAAGTCTTTTCGTACTCTTCGCCGCCGTTGCTGTCATCAAAATAGATCTGCATGTTATTTACCTGCCTCCGGGTCCTGCTGGCGTGTTTTAGGCTTATCCTGCCTGGCCGCCTGTCTTTCCTTATCAAATCTGTCGTACGCGTTTATTATGCGCTTAACCATTTCATTCCTGACTACATCAGCGTCTTTCAGATAGCAGAAATCGATACCGGGCACATCTCTCAATATGTGTGTAGCCTCGATCAGACCGCTTCTGCTTCCCTTGGGGAGGTCAATCTGCGTGACGTCGCCGGTGACTACTATCCTGGATCCGAATCCCATTCTTGTCAGGAACATCTTCATCTGCTCTCTGGTGGAGTTCTGCGCCTCATCAAGTATGATGAAGGAGCTGTCGAGAGTACGTCCTCTCATATATGCGAGCGGAACGACTTCAATTACTTCCTTCTCCTTCAGAGCAAGCGCTTTGTCGCGTCCAAGGATATCATACAGTGCGTCATATAACGGCCTGAGATATGGATCCACCTTCTCCTGAAGATCTCCCGGAAGGAATCCAAGGTTTTCTCCCGCCTCTACGGCAGGCCTGGCCAGTATGATCTTCTCAACTTCTTTGTTCCTGAGGGCGTTCACAGCCATTGCAACTGCTATATACGTCTTTCCGGTTCCGGCTGGACCGATGGCAAAGACCACATCGCGCTTCTTCATGCTCTTGACATAGGCTTTCTGGCCTATGGTCTTCGGCCTGATTGGACGGCCTTTTGTCGTGAAGCAGATTATGTCTCCTCCGACGTTGCTTCCGGCGTATGACTTTCCTTCTGCCCTGAGGCCTATTGCGTATCTTACCTTCTGCTCATCCAGGGACTCGCCCTTCTCCAGTATTGCTGAAAGCTCATGTACGATACCTGAAGCGAGCTCGGAATCTCCTCCCTTAATGACGAGACTTGACCCTCTCTGGATTATTTCAGACTTCGTTGCTTCTTCTATCATCCGGAGATTGCAGTCCAGATTGCCGAACAGATCTTCTCTGTCGACGTCGTCTGCGATCTCTATGATTTTCGTGTTTTCAGTATCACTCAAGTGTATACTTCTCCTTTATATCATCATTTATTCTATTGTACCAACAAACACACGTGACTTCAAGCCTACGAGGTGCCGGCCGCCACGCTTACCATACAAAACAAAAGACCGGAGAATCGCTTCTCCGGCCATCTGATCAGAATCTGGTATTTCAGACAAGCAGTCCTAATACTTTCTTGCCTTTTTTCTGGCAGCTTCAGATTTCTTCTTTCTTCTTACGCTTGGCTTTTCGTAATGCTCTCTCTTTCTTATTTCAGCCATGACACCATCTCTGGCGCATGCTCTCTTGAATCTCTTAAGAGCGTTCTCCAGGCCTTCGTTTTCTCTGACGGTTACCTGTGCCATACCTTGTTTCACCTCCTGCCTGCTATGAAATTGGTCTATGGCAGGTCGCCTTTATACCTGTAACGTGACTATTATACCCGCTTTTAGCACCTCGTGCAAGCATTTTTTACTTGCAGTTAGTGAGATTCGTCTGTTTCGACACTATGAACTTTTTCTTCAGTTCAAATGATTTCTTTTCAAGCTCCATGTCGTATACAGTATCGGCGCACGGCTTTCCGGAAGCCCAGGCTGCGGCTCTTATTATTACCGCCGTGAGCCACGGGCAATTCACGAGCATCGGTCCAAGCGTGTTCGTAAAGATGGAATATCCTCTGGCAATGCCTTCCTGCCTGTCCTTTCCTGTATTGCCATAGCCATATTCAAGCTCTCCGAAGGGCTCTTCATCAGCGATGTCGATATCACCCATACTGACCTGCGGCCCTGCGATCTCCATGTCGACATCATTATATCTGCATTTAAACAGGACGTCGTCGCCATAGATGTATCCGCGCTCCGTCATATTGGAATGCAGGATGCCGAGGCCTTCGATCACGGTGCCGTCAGATCTGAAGATCTTTTCACCGAACAACCCGCATGTAGTCCCCGTTGCGATGAGCGGATGTCCGTTCTCGATAAATTCCTCCAGCCTGTCCTTATACGGTATCAGCCAGTCACGTACATACGGGAATGAAGTTATCTCTCCCGAAGCTGCGAAAAGTACGTCAAAGTCCAGAGGGTCAAAGTTTTCTTTGTCGAAATCGATCTTGGTCACGGAATGACTGAATCCTGAAAGCTCAGCATATTTCGCGAGAGCCAGGACATTGCCGCGCTCTCCGTGCAGGAACAGCGTATCCGGGAAGAGCCAGCCTATTCTGAAATCACTCATTTATCCAGGCCCTCCTTTCTTACGTACTCCTGCAGATTCTGGAAGATATGCATCCAGGTTATCATATAGATGTCATCCGTCTCACATGAATCTATCTCACGAAGTATAGTCTCAGGAT
>CAYMBU010000033.1:0-7128 GCA_964388765.1 uncultured Eubacterium sp. | reverse complement strand
AATCTCTCACACGACCGAGAGACGCAGTCGAGTCTTTAGGATCTGTCGTTATCAGCTCCGGATCCACGCCCTCATACAGCAGCCTGTTAGCCGCATCATAGCATACCGGATCAGAAAAGCAGAAATACTTCTCAACTCCGGAAGCCGCGACACGCGAGAAGTCACAGTCGAACGCATAGAATGTATCTGTGTAATACGGCACATAATCCGCTACCGGATAGAGACCGAGTATCACCATCTTCCTGTTCCTGTCGGAAGCGATCACATTCAGAACACTCTGAAGAGTCTCAGGATTCTCCTGCTTCATCCTCATGTACTTGATCGTTTTCCCTTTATATTTCAGCACTTCATAGCGGCCGCCGACATTTTTGAAGGAGCTGAATGCCTCTGCCGCGTCCTCATGGCTGATCCCGCCGAAGTCCTCCGCTACAGCTATTGCCGACGCATAGTTATACAGCATGTAAGGCATATCATAAGGCATCGCGAATTCAGTCCCGCGGAATCTGAACTTTTTCTGTTCAAAGTCTACCCCGGTGATCTCATAATCCGCATGTTCTTCACTGTGATATCCGCACCCTGTACATCTGAAGTGCCCAGCACCGTCTGTATTGAACCGGTCAAAGGTTATCTTATGACGGCAGAACGGACAAGGCATAGTAACATACGTCTCGTTTTTGGCGAATGATTCGCTGTGTTCTTCCACACCGTACGTCACGACGCGGCCCGCCAGTTTTCCGAGAGACCTTGAGCGCGGCTCCTCATTGTTTAGATACATGGTCCTGACCGGCGCGTATCTGTCAACAGAGGTAGCTGCCGCGATCGCTGCGCCGTCGCTTGCGACCGATGTGAATGCGGCGGTCTCTGATGAGTTCGAATGCTGCATCTTCGCTGCGGAAGAACTGCTTGCCGCAAGCGTGCCGGCTGAGCCTGCGCTCTCGCCGCCGAATGCCTGCTCAAGCTTTCTGTATATGAAGTCAGGATCTCCGTTGCGCTGGATCTGGTCCTTCTCAAGGTTCGTTACGAGTATATTCTCAGCTGGAAGCTGGGCACGTATGAGCGGCATGAAACGCTCATCTGTCTCAAATATAAAGAAGTCTGTATCTATCTTTCCTGTCAGCGAGCTCGCCTTTATAAGAGCCGTAGCTACGCCGAAAATAAGGTTGGCTCCCTCAAGATTGGAGACGACCTTCTTTCCGTTCTCTTTAAATATGTGGTTGATAAGATTGTTTGTAGTGGATTTTCCGTTCGTTCCGGTAACAAAAAGAACCCTGGAACAGTCGATACCCTTCTTCCAGAAGTGATACACCATCTTCTTGTCCAGCTTCATGGCCCACTGGCCGGCGAGGTTTGACCCTCTGGACTTGTCGATGATGCTTATCAGAAGATTGATGATCTTACCGAACCATAGCGCTAAAATAAACTTCATTTAATCTCCTTATCAGCCTGGTGGCCACGTCATCTTACGCTTTCCAAGAATGTGGAAATGAAGATGCTTTACTGTCTGGTCGCCGTCTTCTCCGGTATTGATAACTACTCTGTATCCGTTCTCTACGCCCTGCTCTTTCACGAGCTCAGGTATCTTCAGCATGATGTGTGAAATGAGTTCCTTGTCCTCTTCTGTAGCTTCATCCAGAGATGCGATGTGCTTCTTAGGCACAATAAGGAAATGAACAGGCGCCTGAGGAGCAATATCGTTGAAAGCGATGATCATATCGTCCTCATAGATGACGTCTGAAGGGATCTCATGATCCACGATGCTGCAGAATAAACAGTCTGCCATACCGTTTCCCTCCTTTTGCTGGTTTTCTGTAAATTCAGTATATCACGATTGACCTTACAGATAATCTTATATTTCCCTAATAATCTGGCCTGTCATACCGTCAAGGTATAAAGCTTCCAGCCTTACGTCGGCAAATTCACCTTCGGCTGCGGCAGAATCTTCGGCAGACACATACACCTTTATATAATTATCTGTATAGCCTGTGAGCATGCTCTCATCGACACGCTCGAACAGGACACGGCGCACCTGCCCGCAGCATTGTTCCATGAAGTTTTCTCCTGTCGCAGCGGCGACCCTGATCAGCTTATCGCTTCTGCCTTTCTTCACGTCCGGACTTATCTGACTATCCATTACCGCTGCTTTAGTCCCCTTCCTTGGAGAATACTTGAAGACATGAGTCCGTACGAGTTCTGACTCCTCGACCAGTTTAACGCTGCAATCAAAGTCCTCATCTGTTTCACCGGGGAATCCTACTATGATATCGGCCGAAATACCGTAAAATCTGTCTTTCTCCCTCAGCCGTCTCACTATGTCCAGATAATCTGCATGCGTATAGTGCCTGTTCATGGCCTTCAATACGGTGTCTGATCCGCTCTGGGCGGAAAGATGAAGATGATGGCATAGTTTATTGTATTTGAGAAGCCTTACTGCGTAATCCGCGTCTATGACAGTCGGCTCAAGCGATGACAGCCGTATCCTGAAATCCCCCTCAATATCGCATATCGAGCTGATCAGCGGTTCTATACCGTCATAACCCAGATCTTTACCGTACAGCGCAGTATTGATCCCTGTCAGGACGATCTCCCTGTATCCCCGCCTGACAAGACCCTCCACCTCCTCTGTTATCTCGTCTTTATCTCTGCTTCTGACCTTACCCCTCGCATACGGAATTATGCAGTATGAGCAGAACCTGTCGCAGCCTTCCTGTATCTTGATGAATGCCCTTGTACGCCCTTCCATTTCTGTTATGACGCCAAGCTCTTCATATTTATTCAGGTCATCATCTGTTTCAATATCATTTATTTCGGCACCGTCTGAAAGACGCTCCATCACTTTATCAAACACAAGGCTCTTCTCATTAGTCCCCGTCACGACAGAGACTCCTTCAATCTGCGACACTGTATCCCTGTCCATCTGTGCGTAGCATCCTGTAACTGCTATGACAGCCTGTGGATTCAGCTTATGTGCCTTCCTTATATATTGCCTGGACTTACGGTCGGCAAGGCCTGTAACAGTACATGTATTGACAACATAAACATCAGCAGTCTCATCTTCGGACACGATCTGGAATCCTGCCTTTCTGAACTGCTCTCTTATCGTTTCTGTCTCGTACTGATTGACTTTACAGCCAAGTGTAAAAAAAGCCGCTTTCATTATCTCTTCTCTGCTATTACGCAGCACCACTCTCCGTCGTGCATAACGTCTGTAATATCAAAACCCGCGTCACCGTATGACTGTTTTACCATATCTTCTTTCTCGTTAAGTATGCCTGATGAGATGAATATCCCGCCTTTATGAAGATGAGAAGCCACGCCCTTTGATATCATACACAGAAGTTCAGCCATAAGATTGGCCGCAACCAGGTCAGCGCTGAATCCCAAGCCTTTCGTGACGTCGCCGTACTCAGCTCTGCAAATATTTTCTGTACCGTTCAGCTCGAAATTCTCTCTGGAAACACGTACTGCCTCTTCATCGATATCGACTCCAAGCACTTCCTCTGCTCCCAGCTTTGCCGCGGCAATTGAAAGTATACCTGAGCCGCACCCTGCGTCAAGGACAAGCATGCCATCCTTCACATACTTCTCCAGAGCTCTGATACACATCGATGTTGTCTCATGAGTACCGGTGCCGAATGCCATACCCGGGTCGATCTCGATAACGATCTCACCGTCATCCGGATCATATTCTTCCCACGTAGGCTTGACTACGATGCTGTCAGACACATGAGACGGCTTGAAATACTCCTTCCACTTATCTTTCCATATTGAATCATCCTTGATCTCTGATGATACCGGCATCTCTCCCGGATCTTTCTGCTCTCCGTAAAGTCCCGAGCATATATCATCTTTCAGCTTTCCCACGGCTGACCTGATGGAATTTAAAAGTGCTTCATCCTCAGCTTCTGAAACTGAATCTCTGTATATGTGTATCTCAGGTTTTCTGCCAAGATTTTCTGACACTTGCGCATCTACCTCATCCCACTCATATGTCTCTTTGTCAGCCATGATCTCTTCTGCGTCTCTTGGATCTCTGACTTCAGCATCATCAATGCCTGCCATGCTCAGACATGCCAGGACCGGTTCCACCCATTTACTTTCTGTCTGTATCGTTATTTCTATGTACTTCATTACTCCTCCGAATAAAAAAGGAGCCCTTTCTCATGCTCCCTGTCATTATTCTAATCCTTCCGGATCTACTTTCTCTTTCCTATCCTCTCTTCTATATAGCTGACCACCTTATCCCGCGGGATATCCAGCACAGCCGCTATCTCGCCGAAAAGAAGATCTTCCGCGTGATTCATATACCTTAAGTCTATCTGACCGAGCTGTTTGTTCTGCGCATCAGCAGCTTCTTTCTTCATGTGTATCGATTTGGTGAGCCTGATAAGATCGGCACATTCATGCGAGTCGATAGCTGCCTGATAATATCTGGACAGCTGCTGTATGCTCCTCGCCTTGTATATTTCTGATTCAACTTCCGGCATGTGATCGATCAGATCCAGCACTTCCTGCCTGCTCATTACCGGTCTCGTATATACCTTGTCATTGTCAACGGGAACATAAATGACATCATCCTTGAACAAAGGCTCAAGGACATAGTATTTACGGTCAGCGTCAGCCGAATTCCAGTCAAGTGTTGTGATATCTTTTACTCTGCAGACTCCTCTTGCCCCATAGACAATGAGATCTCCGACCGCAAACATATATGCTCCCTTCATGCCTTTCTTCCAGGTCGATAAAACATATTACTACATAAATTATATACTGTTATGATAGATTTTTCAAAGAAAAAAACAGCGGAAAACTCTTCTGAGTCCGCTGTTTTACTGTATTTTTGCGTTGCAGCCTGATCCTTCTTATCCTGCGGAGTAGGAAGACTGGTGCGTGTAATATCCCTTGTATTTACCTTTTGCTATCTTGTACCATCCGTTCTGAAGATCTGTAAGGTATGCCTTATGGCCATTATTGATGCGCCCTACCTCTTCAAACTGGACGCCTCTTCCTGTTCTGACTGCGGCAAAGCCATCCGGAGCGCTGACGACCATCACAATATAATCTTCTTCATCGTCATCTTCGTCTTCTTCATCGGCAGCATCTTCATCATTCAGATCATCTTCTTCATCCTCTTCTGTGTCTGCTGCATCTTCATAACCGTCCTCATTCTGATCTTCAGACTCTTCTGCGTCATCCTGCTCAGATTCATAAGCGGCTTCATCCCCGCTGATGCGGCTCTTATCGATATAATCTCTGAATTTAAATATGCCATACGTACCTGCCGCGAGCCACAATGCGGCAATGATGAGTAGCACCAGTGCTACATGTCCTGTTTTCGGTTTACTGCTTCTCATATAGAACCTCTACTATCATTTTTTCAGCAGCTTTTCTGCATAGCGCCATGACGGCATATATCTGCTCAGAATAGCCTTGAAAGCCGGTCCGTGGTTCGCTTCTTTAACATGAGCCACTTCATGCAGCGCCACATATACCAGACATATCTCCGGCTTTTCTGCCAGTCTTATATTCAGGCATACTCTTTTTTTCTGCACCGACAGGCCCCCCCATCTGCTCTTCATAAACCGTGAATGCCATGATGAGAATCTTAACCCCGTTTTATCCGACCAGAATGTCAGGATTCTCTCTGCTTCCGGATCCAGTACTTTTCTGTACAGATCCTGTACCAGCTTCTCACGGTACTCTTTTGAAGTACCCTCAGGGATGACGAGCTCAACAGATCCACCTATCTCCTCACCTTCAGTATCGTTCTTTTCCCCGGCGATGAGATCGGCTTCTTCAGCGCCAAGAACAGTCAGCAGCTCCAGATCGTTATCACTCAGGCTGAATTCAGGCTGTGGTATTACTTTTGCCTTTCCTCTTGAACGTCCTTCCTCTTCAGTAACGTCAAGTCTGTACGGCTTTCCCCAGAAATACAGGATGTCTCCTGTCCTGTATTCCAGACATGCTCTTGCCTGAGCAGGCCTCTCCATATATTTCCGGCGGTGTTTGTTGATCCAGCTCTCTCTTCCTGCCACAAAGGTTTCAATGTCGCTCAAAGGACATAAAACAGGCGCAGTGACCACAACCGAACCGTCCGGAGGCATCACATAGAGATGGATACGGCTGATTCTCTTCCGTTCCAGTACAAACGGAATCCCCCGGATCTCTCTATGTTCACTGCTTACAGCTTTCCCGGATCTACTCCTCATTATCAGTGGATTCTTCTCCCGGTTCTTCTTCAGTTTCATCATCACCGAAGAAATTGTCGATATCTATCTTTTCTGCCTGTCTGACATCCTCGTCGTTTGCCTTGATCTCTTCCTCGATCTGCTCTTTAGTCGGACCCTGAAGCTCTGCAAGCTCTGCGAGTATCTGCTGTGATACTTCGTCAAGCTTTGCCTTGTCGTACGTTTCTTTTTTCTTATCAGCCCTGAGATCCTTGTACCAGTCTATTATGGAGTTCATGATCTTCTTGTCTTCCTTAGGCATCTTCTTGAAGTCATCTCTCCGTAAAGGTCTGAACACAGCATTCAGGTTGACCAGGCTGAGTACGATCTGGCTCTTTGACAGTTCTGCAGTCCCTCCGTTGTTTATTTTCTGAAGGGCGCCCTTCGTTTTCATATCGTCAAACATAAATAACCTCCACTGCTTGCTTTGCTATATTCTACCACATAAACAGAATAAAAAAAACAGGTGCGCAGCCGGACTGTCTCCGGCCGCGTACCGTGTCAGCTTACTTATTCATCTTCGATCAGTCAACTACAAGACCTGTTGCCTCATCTACCTTGAATACTCTGTGGCATTTGGAGCAGATATATCTCCAGATGCATCCGTCGACCTGTGTAAGCCTGTGTGATGGTCCGCCGCAGTACGGGCACATTACCTGTAATCCGTCACTCATTTTTCTTCTCCTTCTTATACCATATCTGACCTTGGTCAGCACGATCTGTCTCTGTGTTTATAGTAGCACATATGATCCGTTTTTTCTACTTCTCTGCAGATTCTTTTCACTTTCATTTTTTTGTCTTATAATATCAAAGTAAAACATATCGATAAAAAAGGCAACCGATGATGAATAGTAATCTGAACAAGTACAAAGATGGCATTTTCTGGGCAGCCGGCCTTACTCTTACT
>CAYMBU010000032.1:0-13481 GCA_964388765.1 uncultured Eubacterium sp. | reverse complement strand
CTTAAGAGCATGAAACATAAAAAAGCTGTACCGGAAGGAGCAATGTAAATTGGGTAAAGCAATTGCGATCTTCAATCAGAAGGGCGGAGTCGGAAAAACAACAACGAATATCAATCTGGGAGCCAGCCTGGCGATGCTGGGGAAGAAGGTTCTTATAGTGGATATAGATCCGCAGGGAAATACGACGAGCGGGATAGGAGTATCCAAAAGAGATCTGAGCGATACTGTATATGAGCTTCTGATCCAGGATGATTACGACACCAGAAAGGCGATCCTGAAGACCGGCGTGAAAGGGCTGGATGTAATTCCGGCCAACGTAGATCTTGCCGGCGCCGAGATAGAGCTCGTGGCGATAGAGGGCCGCGAGACGAGGCTCAAGGAAGCGATCGATCAGGTGAGGGACGATTATGATTTCATTTTCATTGACTGTCCGCCTTCGCTCGGACTTCTTACAATAAACTCGCTCACAGCGGTGGAGAGCGTGCTTATTCCTATCCAGTGCGAGTTCTACGCGCTGGAGGGCGTAAGCCAGCTTATGAGCACCATTGAGCTCGTAAGAAAGAGCCTTAACAACGATCTGGAGATAGAGGGAGTCGTCCTCAGCATGTTCGACGGGCGGACCAACCTTGCGATACAGGTAGTACAGGAAGTAAAGAAATATTTCGGATCCAGGGTATATTCCACAGTGATACCGAGGAACATACGTCTTGCGGAGGCGCCGAGTTTCGGTATGGCCATAACGGAATACGATCCGAGGTCAAAAGGGGCAAAGGCGTACAGAGCTTTTGCAGAAGAGTTTCTGAAGCGGGAGGAGAACAGATAAATGGCAGCTAGATCAGTGAAGAACAATGTGCTGGGCAGGGGTATAAGCGCTCTTATCTCTGAAGGCGCGCCGGCAGTGGAAAGCAGCGAGGCTTCCCAGACGGCGCAGGATCCGGAGAACACTGTCGCTTATATCGACATCAACGATATCAAGCCAAACAAGAGCCAGCCGAGAAAGAATTTTGATGATGAAAGCATAGCCGAGCTGGCAGAATCCATCCAGGAACACGGCATCATACAGCCGCTCATCGTAAGAAAGAGCGCGTCGGGATATGAGCTCGTGGCAGGCGAGAGAAGATGGCGTGCCGCAAGGAAGGCTGCGCTTGATAAAGTGCCGTGCCTTATCCGCGAATTCACAGATGAGGAAAACGCACTTATCGCCATAATCGAGAACATGCAGCGTGAGGACCTGGATCCTATAGAAGAGGCAGAAGGTCTGAACGAGATGATAAAAGCATACGGACTCACTCAGGATGAAGTTTCCAGAAGCGTCGGAAAGAGCCGTCCGTACATAGCCAATTCTCTGAGGCTCCTCAAGCTGCCCGCAAAGATCAGGACGAAGGTAAGCGCAGGCGAGCTTTCAGCGGGACACGCCAGAGCCATACTGGGGCTCAGAAGCGTTTCGGCGCAGGAACAGCTTGCGGACAGGATAGTATCGGAAGGGCTTTCCGTAAGAGAGACAGAGGATATCGTAAAGAACGGCGGAAAGAAAAAGCGCCCGCCAAGGAAGTCCAGGAAAGACCCGGACATCGTGGCGGTCGAGGAGAGGCTCAGGGAGATCTACGGGACCAGAGTAACGATAACGACTAACGGAAGGAAAGGCGCCGTTGAGCTTGCATATTATGGAAGAGACGATCTTAACCGTCTCATCGAGCTGCTGGAATCGGACAGATAGAGAATTGTTTCACGTGAAACAATGCAGGGTGTTGAAATGATAGATGTTGCCTTTGAAGAAAAAATAATGAAATACTCGCCTGTGCCGATAGTTGTGGTAAACAATAACGGCAAGGTGGTCAGAGCGAACGACCTTATCGGGCAGGTCTTTGTTTATGACGATCTGATCGGATATGATTTCTTCCAGCTGACGGGGTTCAGGATAGAAGAAATGAAGGATATCGTCAAAAGAAGGGAGACCAGGCTTCTGAAGAGGAACGACAAGGACTTCAGAGTGTTTATGTCGAGGGACTCGGAGGAAGAAGACGGCAATATTCTGGTATTCTTCTACGACGTCACCGTATATGTCGCCATCAGGGACAAGTATGATGACGAGAAGATCTGCGTCGCGAGGATCAACATAGACAACTATGACGATCTCATCGCCGGCACGGATCCGTCGATGAGGATGACCATTACTTCTGAGATAGACAGGCTCGTAAGAGACTGGTCCGCGAGGATAAAGGGCTCTATCGTAACAATGCGTGCAGGCCAGTATATAATGTATTTCCAGCATTACTATCTGTCTGGCATGATAGAGCAGAAATTCAGTATACTTGACAAGGCAAGAGATATAGAGACACAGACAGATTTTCCGATCAGCCTTTCGATAGGCGTCGGGATAAACGGGTCTTCTCTCGGGGAGACAAGGAACTACGCAGATGCGGCAATTGACCTTGCTCTCGGACGCGGAGGAGACCAGGCCGTCATGAGAGACGGCACCAAAGTAAGGTATTTCGGCGGAAAGAACGCCAGCGTGGAAAAGGGCAGCAAAGGGAAATCCAGAGTAGTTGCGTACGCCCTGAAGAGACTTATCGAGCAGGCAGAGAGAGTCATCATCATGGGTCACAGGAACCCTGATATGGACGCTTTCGGGTCAGCGCTCGGCATGGCGAGGATCTGCCAGCTGTACGGAAAGAACGCCAGCATCGTTCTGAATCATGTGAACGATTCGCTGCAGACACTGTACAGACAGGCAAGGGATATAGGCGCATATAACTTCATCGACAGTGAGAGAGCGATATCTCTCATCACACCGGACTCACTGATCGTCATGCTAGACACACACAGGCCGTCATACTCAGAATGTCCGGAGATCCTGTCTAAGACTGAGAAGATAGCCGTGATAGACCACCACAGAAGAGCTGTTGACGGTGTAGAGAACCCGGTACTGTCATACATCGAATCATATGCTTCGTCCACCGCGGAGATGGTCACAGAGATCCTGCAGTATCTCGGGGCGAAGAAGGAAGTCACCAAGCTTGAGGCCGAGGCGCTTCTTGCAGGCATGACTGTCGACACGAACAGATTTGCGGTCAAGACCGGCGGAAGAACTTTCGAAGCAGCAGCCTGGCTGAAGCGTGCCGGAGCGGACACCGCGGAAGTGAAAAAGATGTTCCAGTCAAGTCTGGAGGACTTCAAGATCAGATCCAGGGCAGTTGCTTCTTCGGAGATATCAGACGACGGTATCGCGACGTCGATATGCGAGGGAAGAAATCCGGAAGCACAGATAATCAATTCACAGGTGGCAGACGAGCTGCTTAACGTGAAAGGAGTCAAGGCCAGCTTCGTCGCCGGATATGACGACGAAGGCTACACTCTCGTAAGCGCGAGATCACTCGGAGAAGTAAACGTGCAGGTCATGATGGAGAGCATTGGCGGCGGAGGACACCTGACTACGGCAGGAGCCCAGGTCGAAGGCATACCTGAGGAAATAATAAAAGACGTTAGAAAGATGGCTGAAGATCAGCTCAGGAAAAAAGAAGACATTTCAAAAATGGAAGAATCTGGAAGCCCAAGGAGGGAGATATGATAGTAATACTTAAGAAAGACGTAAAAGGAACAGGAAAAGCCGGAGATGTAGTCAAGGTAAGCGACGGATACGCCAGGAATCTGCTTCTTCCGAAGGGACTTGCCGAAGAAGCAACGAAGAACAATGTCCACAGTCTGGAAAAAGCCAGAGCCAAGCGTGAGGAGGAAGAAGCTCAGGCAAGGGCAGAGGCCGAAAAGCAGGCTGAGGAAATGAAGAAAATGAGAGTAACGATCGTGACCAAGGCCGGAGAGGGCGGAAAGCTGTTCGGCTCCATCACGACCAAAGATATAGCGGAAGCGCTGAAGGAACAGTGCGGCATCAACGTCGATAAGCGCAAAGTCGTGCTTGATCAGCCTATTAAGGAAGTAGGCGTTACGCGTGTGAAGGTGAAGATCTATCCGGAGATCACCGGCACCATAGCTGTGGAGGTGAAAGACTGATGGCAGAGAAGATCCCTCCTCATAACACCGACGCGGAGAAGTCCGTGCTCGGAGCAGCGATGCTGAACAAGGATGCTCTTTTTGATGTGGTAGAGATCGTCAGCCCTGAGGATTTCTACAACAAAACACATCAGGAGATCTTTTCGTGCATCCGCGACATGTACAACGCAAGCAGGGCGGTCGACATAGTGACCGTGACCGAGGAGATGAAAAACCGCGGATCGCTTGCGGCTGCGGGGGGAAGCGCATATATAGCTGAGCTAACCAGCGATATCCCGTCGACTACCAATGCGGCGGAATACGCGAAGATCATAGCGGAGAAGGCCGCGCTCAGAAGGCTCATCCAGACGTCCGAGGAGATAAGAGAGGAATGCTACGCCAGCAAGGAGTCCTCTGACAACATAATGGATACCGCGGAGAAGAGGATCTTCGCGATAGCGGAAAGCGGACAGAAGCGTGATTATACGGCGATCAAGGATATCATGTTCGAGGACGTCGATATCATTTCCGCGAGAAGCATGCAGGACGGGAGCCTGACAGGCGTCACTTCGGGATTCAGAGACCTGGACAACAAGCTGGGCGGCTTCCAGAAGTCCGACCTGGTCATAGTGGCCGCAAGGCCTGGAATGGGTAAAACGGCTTTTGCTCTTAACATCGCGCTGAACGCCGCGGAGAAGGGCAAGGCGAACGTGCTCATCTTCAGTATGGAGATGTCGAAAGAACAGCTTGGCCAGAGACTCATCGCGATGAAGGCGAACGTCGACATGGACAGCATCAGCAAGGGCAATCTCCAGCAGGACAACTGGAATGAGATAATCGTCGCGTCTGAAGCGATCGGAAAATGCAACATCAACATCGACGACACGCCGAACCCGACGGTATATGAGATCAGGAACAAATGCAGAAGAATGAAGGCGGATCAGGGTCTGGACCTGATCGTCGTGGACTACCTGCAGCTGATGATAGGAAGGTCAGACAACGTAGTGCAGGAGGTCAGCCAGCTGACAAGGTCGTTCAAGCTCATCGCAAGAGAGATCGACTGTCCGGTCATCCTCTTGTCTCAGCTGTCAAGACTTCCGGACCAGAGAGTGAACAACCACAGGCCCGTGCTCTCAGACCTGAGAGATTCAGGCTCGATCGAGCAGGACGCTGATATCGTGCTCTTCCTTTACAGAGACGATTATTACAACAAGGAGTCAGAGAAACCGGGAGTGTGCGAGGTGAACGTCGCCAAACACAGGAACGGTCCTCCGGGAGTCGTGGACCTTACGTGGGTGGCAAGGTACACCAAGTTCTCGGACAAGTCTGACAAGGCATAAAACACAGGGAACGGGAACAGAGATGGATTTTATCAAAAGCAAGATCAAGGATTTCTATCTGCTGGACACAAGGATAGAAAACATATTCATCAGCGAATATCTTCCGGCGGCACCGGGGGACTATGTTAAGGTGTTCCTTTACGGATATATGTACGCGGAACACGGTCTTTCGCAGACGATGAAGGAGATGTCCAGACAGCTCGGCATAAGCGAGAGCGAGATCGGGAAGGCTTGGAACTACTGGGAGAAATACGGCGTCATCAGAAAGCATTATCTCGACGACGACAGCCGGCTGGATTTCTCTGTTGAGTTCGTGAGCCTGAAAGAGCTGATGTACGGCAAGGCGCAGGCTCAGGTTCAGGAGAATGCAGAGAAGCCGGAGACCAATATATTCGGTAATGAAGAGGTAAAGAAGCTATTTGACGAGATAGAGACGATGCTTGGCAGGAACATGAGCTCGACGGAGCTTACCGAGATCCTCTCATGGATCGAGGACGACAACATTGCGCCGGAGGTCGTGCTCTACGGCTTCACATATTCCATCAGCAAGAACAAGGCGAGCATAAAATATATAAGCAAAGTCGTCCATGGATGGAACGAGGAAGGACTCTTCAACGTGGATGCCGTTCGCGAGCATCTTGCGGACGTGGACAACCGCTTCTATGAATACAAGCGTGTCATGACCGCGCTCGGAATGCACAGGATGCCTACGGAGGCAGAGAAGCGCATGATGGACAGCTGGTTCGACGAGAAGGGCTTCAATATGGATAAAGTGCTGGAAGCCTGCGGCCAGACTGTCGGGATCACCACGCCGACGTTCAAGTATGTTAACGCGGTGCTTGAGAACTGGGCAGAGAAGGCAGAGGAAAGAGGAGCCGAAGTCAACAGCAGAACGGTCTCCCAGAGTACTCTGAACCAGTATTACGCATATCTTCAGGAGACAGAGAAGAGGGAAGCGGAAGAGCGCAGAGAAGAAGTCTACGGCAGGCTTCCGAGGATCAGAGAGATCGACGACGAGATGAGCCGTCTCGGCGCAACGCTTTCCAAGGCTTTGCTCATGGGAAGAGAGAAGGGCGACGCTCAGGAGATCAGAGAGCGCATGGACAGATTGGCGGAGGAACGCGCGGTCACACTGACCGACGGCGGCTTTGCCATGGACTATACGGATATTAGATACAAGTGCAGCAAATGCAATGACACAGGTATAACAGATCTGGGGGAGAGATGTACCTGTGTAGCCGAGAGGATGGAAGAAGCCGCGGCATGGGCAGGCACACTGAAGAAGAGATAAAGGACAGACAGGGGCGAAATGGATAAGGCTGAAGAGCGCAGACAGAAAAGGATCAGATGGATCAACCACTTCAGGATGACGGTTTTTGCTATAGTCGTTATTCTGGCAGTGGTTGTTGGCATGTCTGTAAAGAATGTTCTTGAGCTGAGCATCGAACAGCATAACCTGAAAAGGGAGAACGCGAGCCTGAAGGAGAAAAAGGCGGCGCTTGAGCAGGAGTTTGAGAACATTAACGACAAGAACTATATCGAGCAGCAGGCCAGAAAGCAGCTCAATATGGTCAAGCCGGGAGAGATAGTTTACATCATCGACGGAGAGGACGAAGACGACTAGTGGATATAAAAGAGATCATCGTGGTGGAAGGAAGAGACGACACACAGGCGGTACAGCGCGCGGTCCGCTGCGAGACGATCGAGACACACGGATTCGGCATGCCGGAGGATATGTGGAAGAGCCTTGACACCGCATACAGGAACAAAGGCCTTATAATCCTCACAGATCCCGATCATGCCGGAGACGGGATAAGGAAAAGGATCAAAGAAAGATATCCGGACAGTAAAGAAGCGTTCCTGCCGAGATCAAGAGCGATCAAAGGAAGGGACGTGGGCGTGGAGAACGCCAGGCCGGAGGACATACGGGAAGCTCTCTCAAAGGCAAGAGCTGAGGAGACAGACACTGCCGGTGAGATAACGCGGGAGATGTTTGAAGAGGCAGGGCTGGACGGAGTGCCGGGAAGCCGCGCGAGACGCGAACAGACGGCAGATATACTAGGAGTGGCGTACGGGAACGCGAAAGCGCTCCTTGCCAGGATCAATGCGTTTGGCATTACCCGGGAGGAATTCAATGAAGCTGTACGATCCATCAGTGATCAGGCTGATAAAGAATAAATACGGATTCAGGTTCTCCAAGAGCCTGGGTCAGAATTTTCTTACTGATAAAAATGTGATAGACCGGATCACGGAAGGCGCGGAGATAACCGGCAGCGATCTTGTGATAGAGATCGGCCCGGGTATCGGTGTGCTTACGCAGGCCGCCGCAGAGAAGGCAGGGAAAGTCGTATCTGTGGAGATCGACCGTGATCTGATAGAAATCATGAAATTCACACTTGACGGACTCGATAACGTCAAGATAATAAACGATAATATACTTAAGACAGATCTCGCAGAGGTCATCAGACAGGAAAAGGGAGACCTTACCGGTGTCAAGGTGCTTGGTAATCTCCCGTATTATATTACTACTCCGATCATCATGAAGCTTTTGGAGGAAAAGCCGGGAGCCGACAGCATCACAGTCATGATGCAGAAGGAAGTGGCGGACAGGCTGATCGCGGATCCCGGCAGCAAAGTGTACGGCGCCGCGAGTGTTTCAGTGCAGTACTACTCCAGAGTCACGAGGATCGCTGACGTAAGCAAAGATTCATTCATGCCGCAGCCGAAAGTAGACTCGGCAGTCCTCAGGCTCGACGTAAGAGAAGAGCCGGCCGTGCATCCTTTGAATGAAAAGCACTTTTTCGGAGTAGTCAGGGCGGCATTCAGCCAGAAACGCAAGACACTGCTTAATTCGCTTGGCGCGACAGGTGCTTCAAAAGGAGTGATACGCGAGGCGCTTGAGGAAGCAGGGATAGACGAGAAGAGAAGAGCGGAGACACTCAGTCTTGAGGATTTTGCAGGAGTGTCCGACGCGTTGGAAAACAGAGGATTCTGAAATGTTTGACTTTTTTAGATCAGGCCAGAAGAAAACAGAAACAGAGGAACCGCAGGAAGAGCATCAGGAGACTGCTGCAGTAACGCCTGAAGAGGACACGGGCGAGCACGCAGACGCCAAAGCCATGCTCGACCTGGAGGAGATCCGTCTGAATGAAGAGGAACTTCAGAACGAGGCGGAAGCTCAGTACGAGAAACAGGAAGTATTTCTTGCCGAAAAGCACAGGAATGCTACTGAAAACAAGAGTGCACGCAAAGGCGGGAAAGCCGGGACAGCGGCAGAGGAGAAGGCGAAGACCACACCTGAGCGCAAAGTGCTCGGTAATACCTTCGTCATCTGCTTTATCGCAGCTGTTCTCATAAACCTCTTTACTGAAACGATAGCGAGGCAGGTACAGTTCCCGTCAGGGGGCTTTGTTTACCTTGTGGAACAGCCTCTCGTCTTTCTCGCGAACACGCTCATAATATACGCCACGCTTACGATAGCGGCGCTGTTCAAGAGGCGGGCGTTTGTCATGGCGCTCGTGTCTTCCGTCTGGATCCTGATAGCGATCTCCAACGGAGTCATCCTTCTTCAGCGTATGACGCCGTTCAATATGAAAGACATGACGGCTTTCGCAGACGGCATAACGCTCATAACCAACTATTTCTCGGTACCTCAGCTGATCGGGCTTGCAGTCGGTTCCGTTGCGGCTGTCGTTTTTTTCACGCTTCTGTTCATCAAAGGCCCCAAGCGTAAAGAGGTCCACAGATTCCGCGCGCTTATCGGGGTCGTCTTTTCATGGGCGGTCATGCTTGCGGTGATCCTCGGGCTCATCCATATCGGCGTGCTGTCCACATTCTTCGGAAGCCTTCCGTATGCGTACAGAGACTACGGCGTGCCATACTGCTTCACCAACACCTGGCTGAACACGGGCATCCACAAGCCGGCGGGCTATTCGGAGGCTAGAGTGAAGTCGCTCATCCCGGACAAATACCTTTCTGAGAACAAAACCATAGAGCTCGGAAATGAGGATATCTCTACAGACGATGAAGACAAGCCGAACATTCTGTTCCTGCAGCTCGAGTCGTTCGTAGACCCGATGAAGTTCACGCATATCGCGTTCAATGAAGATCCTATACCGTATTTCAGATCACTGATGAAGAAATATTCTTCCGGCAGTCTTACAGTACCTGCGTGCGGAGCCGGTACGGCGAACACGGAGTGTGAGTTCATGACAGGGCTTTCGATGCACTTCTTCGGGCCGGGAGAGTATCCGTTCAAATCAGTCCTTAGCGACCAGCCTGTGGAGAGCGTGGCGAGAGACCTGAAGAGCATAGGATATTCCGCACATGCGATCCATGACCATAGAGCGCTCTTCTACAACAGGAATGAGGTCTTTGCCAATATGGGCTACGACACGTTCACATCCCTGGAGTACATGAGCGACGTACAGAGGACGCCGAAGGGCTGGGCGAAGGATATGATCCTCACGTCTCAGATCATGGACGCGCTGAGATCGACAAAGCAGAAAGATTATATCTACACTATATCCGTACAGGGACACGGACAGTACCCGGCAGAGAAGCTTCTGGCTGATCCTGACATAATCGTTACCAAGGCGCCGAGCGACTCCGCCAAGAATAAATTCGAATACTTCGCGAACGAGGTCCACGAGATGGATAACTTCGTGAAGAATCTTACAAAAGAGCTGTCAGAATATGACGAGAAAGTCATACTGGTGATGTACGGCGACCATATACCGGCGCTCGACATAACAGAAGAAAACTACGATGCCAAGGACCTCTTCCAGACACAGTATGTGGTCTGGAGCAACTATGACATGGAGAAGAAGGACGAAGACATCGCCGCATTCCAGCTGTCCGCGGAGATCCTTGACAGAGTCGGCATACACGTCGGCACGACGACGATATACCACCAGACACACGATCATGACAAGGCGGGATATCTTGGCGGACTGAAGATGCTCGGCTACGACATGATCTACGGCAAGAACTATATCTACGGCGGCAGGAATCCGTTCAAGGCTTCCGACATGAAGCTCGGCGTGAAGGACATAGTGATCGACAAGGTCGTGGATGTCGGCGGCAAGTATTATATAAAGGGCAAGAACTTCACTGAGTTCTCCAGGATATCGCTCGACGGAAAGCCGCTGGAGACGGTATATCTGAGTTCCAGTCTGCTGGGATTGCTGCAGGATGTGGATCCGGCAGACGCCTCCAGAATGAAGGTGAGCCAGATAGACAAGAATACGAGCACGATAATAAGCACGACAGAATAAGTTGTTTTGCATAAGAGCACAAACAAAAGACCCTGAGGCGTTACGTCTCAGGGTCTGTCTTTTTATACAGCGGCTTATTCCGCTTCAGCCTGTTCCGGAAGACCGGCTTCAATGTAGTCCGGCAGCTTTTCAAGCGGTATCTTTCTGAGTCCGCATTTTCCCGGAGCTTCAGGTACGACGACGGTGACGGTGTCTGTCCGGACTTTCTTGTCGCTTTTCGCGAAGTCCAGTATCTTCTCCGCGCTGTAAGGTACGTCCAGATCAAAGCCCATCTCGCTGAGATCGCTTTCTATCCGGCCGGCGGCATCGAGATCACAGAGGCCTAGAGCAAAGGCCGCTCTGGCCTCGCAGACCATTCCTCTCGCTACGGCGTGGCCGTGCGGGATCGCATAGTCTGAAAGTTTCTCTATGCTGTGGCCGAAAGTATGCCCGAAATTGAGGAGCTGTCTGTCGCCTGTATCGCGCTCGTCTTTCTCCACGACACTTTTCTTGACGTTCACGCTCCGCTCTATAACAAGTTCCAGCTTGTCATACACGCTGTCTGTCAGATCACCGCCGGACTCCTTGATCTCTGACATTATTTCCCTTACAGGAGCCGCCAGTTCCGCATCTCCTATCATCGCGCTCTTGTAGCTTTCCGCCGATCCGTCCAGCATCTCGGACGGTGACAGAGTCCTGAATGTTGTATAGTCGCAGAGGACAAGAGAAGGCTGCCAGAAAGCGCCGCACAGGTTTTTGCCCTTGCCGAGGTCGACTGCCGTCTTGCCGCCGACAGAACTGTCGACAGCCGCGAGATATGTCGTCGGTATCTGGATGTAGCGGATCCCGCGGAGGTATGTCGCTGCCGCGAACCCTGCCATGTCGCCTGTGACGCCGCCGCCGAGAGCGATCACAATGTCGCTCCTGCTAAGGCCGGCTCTCGCAAGCTGTTCCATGATGGCTCCGTATGATTCCAGGTTTTTGTTCTCCTCACCCGCCGGAAATTCGATCAGAGTCACCTCAAAGCCAGCGTCGGACAGGACTTCGGATACAGTGCCTGCATAAAGCCCGGCTACATTGCTGTCTGTGACGAGCGCAGCGTGGCAGGGCCCGGTCACTTCAAGTATATATTCCGCCGCGTTCTCGAGAAGACCCGCGCCTATGACCATCTCATACGGACGGCCGGTTTCTATATAAATTTTTTTCATATGAAAGACCTCTATGATATAATACTGATGTACCGATTTTATCATAATTATATATGTTTTTCAAAAAGGGCAGTAATGGGGAGATTAAGAAAAGCGCTTATTGCGTTGATAATTATTATTGTTGTTTTTGCCGCAGCCGTGGCGGGGATTTCATACCTGATAAACCGCACTATGATAGACCGCGGCGTTGAATATACAGCTACTTCACAGACGTCGGAGAAGATAACGATCGCTGCTGACGAGAAAGCCAGGATAAAGGAACTTGATTCGGAGTGCGCCATCGTGCTCGGGGCGGGACTGAACGGACCGGAAACGCCGTCAATGATGCTCAGGGACAGGCTGGACCTCGCGGTGTATATGTATAAGCACAAGCTTGTGCCGAGGCTCCTGCTCACCGGCGACAACGGACAGGTACAGCACAATGAGATACACGTGATGCTTAAGTACTGTCTGGACGCAGGTGTGCCGCCGGAAGACATATTCTGTGACCATGCGGGTTTCTCCACCTACGAGAGCATGTACAGAGCAGACTATATATTCAATGTAAAGCGTGCGGTGGTGATAACACAGTATTATCACCTGTTCAGAGCACTCTGGCTTGCTGATGGATTCGGCATAGAGGCACTTGGAGCAGCGTCTGACCAACAGCAGCCGTATCCGCATCAGAAATACCGGAATGAGCGTGAGAATCTGGCGAGAGTCAAGGATTACTTCATGGTCATGGCGAAGCCGAAGCCTAAATATCTGGGCGAACCGTTCCCGATCACAGGGGATAACAGCATAGAGACACATGGAGAATAAAGGAGAGCAGCGGAAACTGCCATAGTAAATGAGAGGAAGATTCGGAAAAGGAAAACTTGAGATCACGCCTCAGCTTGTGTTCTACGGAGTCAAGCTCGTTTTCAGGATAGCTGTGGTAATAAGTGTATGGGCGCTATATCTCACACGCAGGGACCTTATCAAAGTGTACATGGAGCAGCCTTTCTACAAGGGCATCACGATAATACACGTCATATGGTTCGCGTTCATGGGAATAATGATGCTCCATCTGCTGTCAGATACGCATATCGTCGACAAGCTGACGATGGCGATACGGAAATCCAAGGAAGATGTGTACGTCCCCGTGGAGAACTATGACAGGCTGGAGCTCCTGGAATATGT
This sequence comes from uncultured Eubacterium sp., assembly GCA_964388765.1. Taxonomy (GTDB): domain Bacteria; phylum Bacillota; class Clostridia; order Peptostreptococcales; family Anaerovoracaceae; genus Aminicella. Next base: position 530 of record CAYMBU010000032.1, on the reverse strand, counting down.
CCAGGACATGAATCTGAGATCCTGGAAGGTCATGCTTGTCTGGCTCGGGCTGAACGCCGTGATCGGCCTTCTGTGCGTCCTTGAGATTTTCCACACGGAAGAGCTTCTCATGTGTACAGTTACTTTCTATCTGTGTGATTATGTCTGCATCCTGTTCTTCTGTCCGTTCCAGACTTTCATAATGCACGATAAGTGTTGCGTGAACTGCAGGATCTACGACTGGGGTCACTTCATGATGTTCACCCCGATGCTTTTCATCAAGAACTTCTACAGCTGGAGCCTGTTCTTCATGTCGTGCATCGTGCTTCTCCACTGGGAGCTCATTTATGCCGCGCATCCGGAGCGGTTCTGGGAGGGATCCAACAAAGTCCTGAAGTGTGTGAACTGTAAAGACAAGACCTGCCAGATAAAGAATCTCCTGAGCGGAAAGGGTCTCAAGGCGGGCGTTGCAGAGAAATAAAGAAGCCGGGCATGAGTGAACTAGTCAACTGAAAGTAGACAGTTTAAAAAAGCTATACAAAGCCCATTTC
>CAYMBU010000031.1:0-14555 GCA_964388765.1 uncultured Eubacterium sp. | reverse complement strand
CAGTACAAGCATCAGCCTGACAAAGCCTGCTTCAGTAAAAGCAGTATCCTCTGAAGGAAAAGTGACTCTGTCATTCAGCCGCTCAGACTGCGTAAAGAATAAAGTTACTGAAACTACCGTTGTTGACCTTACTACAGGAAAGACCTACGACCTCCCCGAAAAGGTCACGACAAGTAAAACAAAAACAGGCGTGAAATACATGCTGAAAGTTGTCCGCAGCGATACAGGATCCACCAGGGACTATAAGTTTGCTGCGGCAGTAAAGAATACCAGGAAGTATAAGATAACTTCAGTAAAGGCTTCTTCCATGAAGGTCCTGCTGAAAAAGTTCGGCGGCCTGAAATTCAGAAACGGAAAGACATATACCGTATCGGTCAGGGCGTACAGGACGACCGGCGGAAAGACGATATACAGCAGCTGGGTAAAAAAGAAAGTCAGGATCAGCTGACAGATAACAGTACAAAAAGACCCGGGGCCGTATAACGGCTCCGGGTCTTTTCAAATGGCCCATACAAGACTTGAACTTGTGACCTACAGGTTGTCACCCTGTCGCTCTCCCATCTGAGCTAATGGACCATGTCTTCCGACGGTCTTTATTCTACCACGTATCGCATGGATTTGCCACTGTTTATTTGCAAAGCGCCAAAAAAGTCTGTTTTGACAATAATGTGACAATAGTGTATAATTTTTCAACGTATAAATCAAAGAAGGTAAATATCATGAAGGGTATCATACTTGCGGCAGGTTCCGGTACAAGACTGTATCCTGTGACCAGAGCCGTAGCCAAGCCTCTCCTTCCTGTATACGACAAGCCGATGATGTATTATCCGCTTACGCTTCTTATACAGGCAGGGATACGCGACATAATGATGATCATATCCGAAAAGGATCTGGACAGCTTCAGAAGAGTATTCGGAGACGGATCCAAGTTCGGGATCAATATAACCTACGGTATCCAGAAGGAGCCGAGAGGAATAGCAGATGCACTCCTTGTAGCCCGTGACTTTATCGCCGGCGACAGTGTCTGCCTCATCCTCGGAGACAACGTCATCTATGGACGCGGCCTTAAGCGTGAGATGCGCCGGGCTGTCAAAAAGACAGAACAGGAGCATAAAGCAACTGTATTCGGCTGTTATGTGGAAGATCCGAGAGCATTCGGCGTTATCGGCTTTGATGATGAGAACAGGCCGGTATCGATCACAGAGAAGCCTGCCGAACCGGCAAGCAATTACGCCGTCATCGGCCTTTACTTCTACGACAGCAGAGCCGTGGAGATAGCGGAGAATCTTGAGCCGAGCGCAAGAGGAGAGCTGGAGATCACAGACGTGAACAAGGCATATCTTGAAGCCGGAGATCTGGATGTGACGCTGCTCGACAAGAAAGTCTCATGGTTCGATGCCGGCACATTCGATTCACTCGTGGATACGATCTCATTCGTACGCCGCATACAGTACGAATATGACTGTATCATCGGGTGTCCTGAAGAAGCTGCTTACGCTAACGGCTGGATAACGCTGGACGAACTGAGGTCGCTGGGAGAAGAAATGTCCAAGAGCGGCTATGGCAAGTACCTGATAGCACTTGCGCTCAGGAATGCAAGAAGCAATACCACAATGAATAAATACCGCTGACCGGCGGTCAATGGAGGATAATAAATGTATAAATACAAATGCCTGAACAACATTTCAAAAGTCATAAACAATGTGTTTACAGAAGACTACAAACAGGTAGAGGAACTCGACGGAGCTGATGCTGTTCTCGTAAGAAGCGCCAAGATGCATGATCTGGAACTTCCGGACAGCCTTCTTACCATAGCCAGAGCCGGAACAGGCGTAAACAACATCCCTCTCGAAAAATGCGCGGAGAAAGGCATCGTCGTTTTCAACGCGCCGGGAGCCAACGCAAATAGTGTAAAGGAGCTGGTGCTCGCTTCAATGATCAATGCGTCAAGGAACATCCCCGCTGCCATCAAATGGGTAGACGACAATGCTGACGATGCCGATATCGCAAAGAACATGGAGAAGGCCAAGAAGGCTTATGTCGGAAAAGAGATCAAAGGCAAGAAGCTCGGGGTCATCGGACTAGGCGCTATCGGAGGTATGGTCGCAAACGCCGCAGGACGCCTTGGTATGGACGTTTACGGAGTAGACCCGTATCTGTCAGTACACAACGCTCTTGTCCTTTCACATAACGTAAAGGTTCTCAAGACATATGATGAGCTTTTCAGAAAGTGCGACTACATCACTATGCACCTCCATCTTACTGACAAGACAAGAGGAAGCATCGGGAAAGAAGCTTTCGCCGCCATGAAGAAAGGCGTCATCGTACTGAACTTCTCCAGAGGCGAGATCGTAGACAACGCCGCGCTCAGGGAAGCTCTGGAATCAGGAAAAGTCGCTAAGTATGTCACAGACTTCCCTGATCCTGAGATCGTGAAGCTCGACAACGTCATCTGCACTCCGCATCTCGGAGCCAGCACAGGTGAAGCCGAAGAGAACTGCGCTGAGATGGCCGCAGCCGAGATACGCGATTATCTTGAGAACGGCGACATCCGTAATTCTGTGAACCTGCCTGACTGTGACGCTGGATACTGCACCTCCACAGGACGTATCGCGATCATTCACAGAAACAAGCCTAACATGCTGAGCAAGTTCACACAGATCATAGCGGATGAGAATATCAACATCGCCCACCTTACCAACACATCACGCGATGAATACGCTTACTGTGTACTTGACATCGACTCTGCGAGCACAGACAAGATCGTCGAAAAGCTCAACTGGGTAGAAGATGTGATCCGTGTAAGGGTCATCAAATAAAGCAGAAAACACATACAAAAAAAACCGGCAGTTCAGTTCAAGTCCATACTGCCGGTTTTTTTATTCTTTTATGACACTCCATGCCCGGACGAGCTTTTCAAGGCTCCACGCCGCGTTCGCGGGGCTCGTCGACGGCAGGCAGACTGCCTGTATACCCGTCACCTCTTCAGTGTACTTCTTATATACTTTCTCTGCCGTCTTGCCGTTCACAAAGATCCTACTGAGTCCTGAAGTCCTGATTATCAATTCAAGGTCATTCGGTTTTGCATCACGTATCGAGGTGTCTGAAGAACCGCAGATCGAGCACTCCCCTATCACGTCCCACAGCGCAATATGATTTCTCAGAAGAAAGGCCTTTTTCTCCGTGATCGTCTGCGGCACGTCCTCTCCCATGACCGCTGCCGTGACTTTCCAGAACCTGTTCTGAGGATGCCCGTAGAAAAATCCGACTTCCCTCGATTTTACCGAAGGAAAACTGCCGAGTATCAGCACTTCGCTGTTCTCGTCAAAGACCGGATCTATCGGATGTATCAGTTTTACCCGCTCCATAACTCCCGTAAAAGCCGCTCCTACTGTTCCAGTTCGCCAAGCATCTGCGCAGGATTGTCAGCTGCCTTTACCTTGCCGAAAGCCTTGATGATAATACCCTCTTCATCGATGAGATATGTAGTCCTCACCACGCCCATGGATACTTTGCCGTACAGCTTCTTTTCCTTCCACACATCATACAGCTGGATAACTTCCTTCTCTGTGTCTGAAAGGATAGTGAAAGGAAGGCCGTACTTCTCCTCGAACTTCTTGTGAGACGCAACGCTGTCTTTGCTCACTCCGATAACAACAGCTCCCTTCTCTCTGAACTGTGGATAAAGATCTCCGAACGCGCAGGCCTGTTTAGTGCATCCTGCCGTCATGTCCTTCGGATAAAAATACAGTATGACTTTCTTTCCGAGATAATCGGACAGCGACTTCATGTCGCCATTCTGGTCCGGAAGTGTAAAATCCGGTGCCTTGGTTCCAACTTCTAACATTACTGTTCCTCCTGTTTCTGCTCTTCTGCCTGTGCATTCTGTACGCCTTGTTCTGCGTCTTTTCTGAGTGCTTTTATCTCATCGACGCTGTATTTGTACGCGGAATTACAGAAGTGACATTTCACCTCTATTTCCTCACCGTCGTTGATTATGTCGTCCAGGTCCTTTTTGCTTATCGTAGCCAGCGCCCTGGCAACTCTCTCCTTGGAGCAGTCGCAGTGGAACTGTACGTCGGTCTTCTCTAGTATTTTCAGATCCATATCGGCCAGGAAGTACTCGAGTATCTGCTCAGGCGTCTTGCCGTCCTCCATCATGATCGTTACTGAATCCGCCAGGAAGACCTTGTCTTCTATCGCTTTGATAGTCTCTTCAGAAGCGCCCGGCATGACCTGTATGATATATCCGCCGGCGTGTTTCACTGAGCTGTCCGTATCGACCATGACGCCAAGTCCTACGACTGACGGAGTCTGTTCCGACACTGTGAAGTAATACGCCAGGTCGTCCCCGATCTCTCCTGTCTGTATCTCTACCTGCCCGTTGTAAGGCTTATCCATCCCAAGATCCATGATAACATTCAGGATGCCTTTACCCACGGCACTGCCGACATCGAGCTTTCCAGGCCGCTTGAGAGGGATATCAACGTCTGCATGCTCAGGAAATCCTTTCACGTTTCCGTGACTGTCGACCGTAACAGTAAGCTGTCCTATCGGGCCGTCTCCGTTCATCTGGAGTGTCAGCTTGTCGTTATCTCCCTTCATCATCGAGCCCATCATCGCTCCTGCCGACAAAAGCCTTCCCAGCGCAGCAGTGACGACCGGATATGTATGATGAAGTTCTCTGGCCTTTGCCGTCAGCTCTGTTGACCTTACGGCGAAAGCCCTTACGGTCTCGTTTGCCGCTGTTGCTCTTACCATGTAATCCTTCATACTCTGATTCTCCATTTACTTTACCTCGTCTATCGTTTTCAGAAGATAATACGCATTATCTATCAGCCTGCTCCGCGTTACAGTACCTTCTGAGAGACCTTTCATTATCTCATCAAAATCCTTCCTGCTCCCCGGCATGAACAGACTATGCCCCGCTGCCGCGACCAGCGCCGCGTCCGGATTCCTGTACTTCACACTGTGAGCAAGAAGATCGGTACCGAATACCCAGTCAGTCATAATGAGGCCTCTGAATCCGAATTCACTTCTCAGGATGTTCAGATCGAGTTCCTTCGACTCTGAAGTATGAGTCCCGTTAAGCAGGTTATATGACGTCATCAAAGCCTTCGGCGAGCTATTCTCAATACACATCCTGAACGCTTTGAGATATATCTCTCTTACCGCACGCTCTGATATTATGCTGTTATTAGCGTATCTGTTTTTCTCCTGGTTGTTGGCCGCGAAATGCTTGATTGTCACGCCTTTACCGTGGCTCTGGACGCCCGCTGTTATCGCGGAAGCCATGACACCGGTGATCACAGGATCCTCGGAATAGTATTCAAAGTTTCTCCCGCAAAGCACATTCCTGTGTATGTTGAGCGCAGGCGCGAGCCAGAGATCCACATTGAACGTTTCCATCTCGCTTCCGACTATGTCGCCGCACAGCTCTGCGAAGTCAGTATTCCATGACTGGGCGATTGCAGTAGCGATAGGGATGGCTGTCGTATACTGCTTATATATCCCGCTCTTCCTGTTCGGCTTTGTCAGAAATCCGAAGAACCACTTCAGCGGTTTTGGCAGAGACTTGAGCATGCTCTCCGGTAATGCCAGTTTAACGGAGTGCGTTCCTTTTTTATCCACATAATATTCTTTTGCAAGTCTGAGTCCTGCCGGCCCGTCGGCAAGGATTAGGTTTTTGATGCCTTTCTCCTGAAGCATGGATGTAGACTCGCCTGCAGCTCCCGCGACGGTCTTTGATGCGTCTCCGATCACAGACAGGTGACCGCCTTTAGGATCAAAATTTCCTGTATTCAGATATGCCAGCTCCTCATCGGTCAGTGATTCCAGCTCATCTGCCGAATGGAGCGGCGTGTCATAATCCGTTGTTATTGTCTGTATATTGCTCAGATCCAGCTCCGTAGTCCTGAAAGCAGGTTTGCCATAGTCCCTGGCGTTTTCATTCCTGTAGTCGTCAAAACCCGTTTCCCCGAACTGGTTCTTCACTTTCCGCACTATGACATCCTGTTTGAGCATGAACGTCTTCGCAGGCATAACATCTTCACTGTTGTTTCCGATCATTACGGTATATGCGCCGCTCTCCAGGACATAGCATTCATTCTCTGTGTCGTAGCCCGCAAAGTCAGTGAGCCGGAACGACATCTCGAAGCTGTCCGTTTCCTCAGGTGCCAGAAGAGCTGTTTTATAGAAAGCGGCAAGCGATTTCTGTTCTCTGTCAAGTCTTCCCTGCGGCGCCTGTATGTACGCCTGGACTACTTCTTTACCGTCCCTTTCCCCTGTGTTCTTCACTTCGCCTTTTATACTGATTACTTCATGATCGGCCGCGACTGACATGATCTTTATATCAAAATCCGTATATGACAGCCCATATCCGAACGGGAACAGCGGCTTTTTATCTGCTGCGTCAAAATACCGGTATCCTACGTAGATGCCTTCTTTATACAACGTATCGTCTCTGTCGCCGAAAGTACCTTCATGGCAGTAGTCGTCATATGCGGCCCATGTAGTCGCAAGCTTTCCTGACGGCGTGCCTTTCCCCAGAAGTATGTCGGAGACTGCGTATCCTGTTTCGACTCCCAGCTGAGAAATGTACAGGATATTTCTTATGTCCATGACTTCGCTGAGATCCACAGGACCGCCTGAGTTTATTATCAGCATAAATCTTTCATATATTTCATCAAGTGCCTTTATGTCCCTGATCTCGCTGTCGTTGAGTCTGAAGTCGCCTTTCTCATCGACTCTGTCATTACCCTCGCCCGATATCCTGGACAGGACATAGACAGCGGCGTCTGCAGTCAGATCCAAATCGATATCATATTCCGGCGCAGTCAAGACCTTTCCCATCGACGCGGCGATGATATTTATCTTATCTTTCTTTGCCGTTTTGCGGATATCCTTATAGAACTCCTTTTCGGCGGCTTCATAGAAAGGCCTGTACTTCTTATACCAGTCACGGTTGGTGATAGTGAATCCCTCGTCTATCAGCGCTTCTTCAACCGTTACCGAATACCTTGAATTCACTTCACCTGATCCGGTTCCGCCCTTCACGGTATCATATGCTCCGCTGCCGAAGCACGCTATCCTGCAGGGTCCGTCAAGCGGGAATGATCCGTCACTTTTGAGGAGCACACAGCACTCCGGTAAATATGGCCTTAGTCTTCTGATATTAACTCTGTCAGCATGATTTTCCATTTCCATACCTCTAAAAAATGTCCATACTTATCTGTCCCGCATCCTGGACTTTCTCCAGGCCGGACTGCTTCCTCGTAAGCGCCTCCCGCGCAAAGCCTTCATCTTCAAGCCAGTCCCTTATCTCACATTTTTCTATAGTTACCGGCATACGCGGATGGACCGGCGCCATGCATTCATTCGCCTCTGTCGTGAGTATAGTGTAATGGTCCTCTCCAGTTTCTTTTCTGTAGAAACCTGCCAGAAGCACAAGCCCGCCGTCAGGCCTGCTGAATCTGTAACGCGCCTTAGCGCTGTCCCACTCATAGTATCCGCTGGCAGGTATTATGCATCGCCTGTCCCTGATGCTCTCCGCAAACATCTGCTTTTCCGGAGCAGTCTCAGATCTTGCGTTTATGACTAGGCTGTTGTGATACGGGTCTCGGAACCCCCATTTCATCCTGGACGCACGGATCCCGCTTTCTGAAGAGGAGATCGTTACCACGCTGTCCGTCGGGCTCACATCAAAGCCATCATCCTGCTCCTCTTCACAAGTCAGGACTTTCCTCCACTCTTCACGGAGCTCCGGATCAGGTATTATGTTTTCATCTTTAAACAGTTCACTGATCCTCGGGATAAATTCCCTGTCAGCATAATACTTACCGCACATATTCTCTCCGGCTTTTATCCACGTACGGTGTACTCATATCCGGTAGGATTGAGGTGTACCATCACATGTTTTACATCGTCAAAATTCTTCTCCAGGAGATCATGCACATCCTCTGCGATATCATGAGCATCCTTGAGTTTCATGTCCCCGTCTACTCCTATTTCAAGGTCAACGTAGATCTTGTCTCCGAATTTCCGGGTTATCAGGCTGTCTACTGTAAGCTTGATGTCATTGTCGGATGCATACTCATCTATTACTTTGTGCATCTCTTCTTCCATCTCAGGATCCACAGCTCTGTCCAGCATGTTGTTTACCGCTTCGCTTATTATCCTTGCGGCTACCACCAGTATGACAACAGAAATGATCAGACCGGCTACCGAATCCATTACAGGATATCCCATCCTCGCCGCTCCGATACCGATTAGCGCTCCTACAGAAGACAGTGCATCAGATCTGTGATGCCACGCATCAGCCCTGAACACACTGGACCGCATTCTCTTTGCCTGATACATAGTATACCAGAACATTGCCTCTTTTGTTACTATCGATACGATAGCGGCTACCAGAGCGATGATGCCCGGCTCTGCGGCTGTGAGGTATGTTTTATTCATTATTGATTCAACACAGCTCATTCCGATCCTGACGCCTGTCACGATCAGAATAACGCCAAGAACGACCGACGCTATGCATTCAAAACGCTCATGACCGTAAGGATGCTCTTTGTCCGCAGGCTTTTCTGATATCTTACGGCCGATGAATGCGATCAGCGTCGCGAACACATCTGAAAGCGAATGTACTGCGTCTGATACCATTGCCGCCGAATGACCTATAAGTCCTGCGACCAGTTTGAACGCTGCAAGAAGCACGTTGCCGAACACGCCGACTGCCGCAGTCTTCCTGACCACAGCCGCAGTCTCCTCTTCCGACAGGCCTTCCCTTTTATCATTATTCTCTTCTGTGATTCTTTCTTCCTTCATATTTTCTCCTTCCATCATATACAGAATCAAACCGCCGGAACGATCGTTTCCGGGTTCCGCCGGTAAACAAAAAGACTGCTCAATGCAGTCTTCTGTCCTCCTGTACATACTGTGCGGAAGCTATAAAAAGACTGCGGAACAAGTACTACTGTCCCGCAGCCATTGATAATATCCATGCCCGCTGTCCATAAGGACCCGGCTAGTGGTTACCCACCGCCTGATCAGTTTGCCCTGTAGATATACCCTGTGCTGCGCACAGGAATATGCAGTTCAAATTGTTAGAAATATTATATATAACGCAGGTCTATGAGTCAAGTACAGAGCATGATGAAAAAATATATTAAACAATTTGTAAAATATACTTGACATATTGTTTATGATGATTTACTATCATACTTGAAAGAAGAACCAAAGCCTGATGGCTTAAGATACGAAAGGAGAAACAGAAATGAACGAGAGAACTGCAGGCGTAGTCATAGGAGCGATCGTTGGTGCTTTATTAATGTTCTTGATAATCAAGGTATTTCTCAAGAGGAAAAAACTCAGTGGAGACTATGATGAGCGTCAGACCCTGATAATAGGGAAAGGATATAAATACGGACTGTTCGGAATGTGTATCTGCGAATGCATTCTTGCCGCCCTTTCATCACTTGAGATCAGTCTTCCGATAATAGAGCCGGCTGTACACTTCTGCGTTATTGCAATAGGCATCACGGTCTTTGCAAGTTACGCTGTATGGAACGGAGCATACTGGGGAATAGTGACCGAGGCGCAGTACAGGCGTTCCATAAGGGTCCTTGCGGCGATCGGCGCTGTAAACCTGATATTCCCCGTGATCTCCATCGTTAAAGGGACATTCATCGAAGACGGCCAGATCCAGTCACCTTTCATCAACCTCACATGCGGCCTGATGATAGCGGTGATCCTGCTTCTTACACTCATCAGGTCACGTATATCAAATGATGAAGAGGAGGAGTAGGCATGAAGAATCTGAAGCTTAAATCTGCGCGGGCCGCGAAAGACCTCTCTCAGCAGCAGCTTGCTGAAATGGTCCATGTCTCACGGCAGACGATAAACGCGATAGAAAAAGGAGACTACAACCCCACTATCAACCTCTGTATAGCCATATGCAAAGCGCTTGATAAGACGCTGGACGAGCTGTTCTGGGATTAAGCCCGGTAAACACATACAAAAAACACGGCCCTTTATGGGCCGTGTTTTTTACATTACCGTCATTATACCTCTATTCTTTCAGTCCGCTTATCACAGCAGATCCGAGTATGAGAACTGCTCCGGCGATCCCGAGCATTGTGAGCTCCTCATGAAGAAGCAATGCTGACAGGATCAGCGCCGTAACAGGATCTATATAGCTGAACAGCGCCACAGTATGTGTCCTGAGTCCATCCATCGATCCGAAGTATAGAGCATAGCTCAGTCCGGTGTGAACTATGCCTACAGTGATAAGAAGCGCTATGATCTCCGCATTCCACTGTACGTCAGGCATACCGTCTTTCAGTATCAGATAAGGTATTAGCACTATGGTCGCGGCTGTAAGCTGTATTATCGTCTTTTTGAATGGCTCGGCTGCCTTGATGGTTTTGTTCGTAAGTACGACCGCCGCATAAAGCACTGCCGCGCCCAGGCCGAACAGTATGCCCCTCGTGTCCGCCTTTGATACCGAGTCCGCGTCAAGAACGCCGGAGACGAGCACCATGCCGGCAAAAGCCGCCGCTGTACATGCAGCCTTCAGCCAGGTCATCTTCTCATGAAGAAGCACACATGAAAGCACGATGACAAAAGTCGGAGCCATATAGTAGCACAGAGTCGCAACAGATACAGAAGTCCAGTTGTATGCCTCGAAAAGCAGCGCCCAGTTTATGCCGATAAGCGCACCGCTGATCACCAGCTTTACCGTCGTGGCGCTGTCGAAACCCTGCCCTTTTCTGTGCTTCCGGCCGGCCAGCACGAAGAGTATCAGGAACAGGCTTCCGACCGCTCCTCTGAAGAACGCGACCCATGCGGAAGAGAGCGGTATCATCTTCCTGAAGATGCCAATCGTCCCGAATATCGCCATGGCCAGTGCCATAAGTGCCATGGATTTTGGATCGTTTTTCTCTCTCATTTATTCACCGAGCAGACTGAGGAAAACCTCAAGCTTCTTTTCATTCTTTTCCGATGGCTTGTTCTTCGGATCGATGAAGATCACCGATGCGTCGAATACATCTGTTCCGCCGGGACTGATGAGGCCGCCAAGCTTCTCTATCGCTTTTTCTCCGCCTGAACCTGCTTCACATACAAAAGCAGCAAACTTCTTTCCATCCAGCGCTTCCTTATTATCCTCTATGAAAGTCCTGAGCGGCGGGGTAATGTTCGCAGCCCACACCGGCGAGCCGAATATGACCCTGTCATACGCAGAAAGATCAGCGTCATACGGCTTGAGTTCAGGCTTTTCTCCCATTACCGCGCTCTTGCCTCCCCATACGAACTTCAGGAATCCTTTGTCATGATACGCCTTCACAGGCTCAATACGCAGCAGATCTGCGTCTGCCTTTCCGGCGATCCTGTTCGCCATGTAATCTGTATTCCCTTCCATGGAATAATATACTATCAGAGTTCTCATATCGTACCTCACTTAAAAACGTATATAAATAATATAACACCGGCAGTATAAATTTGTCACATAACCTGCAGAGAATATGATAATATATTTTATATGAATCAATTCCGGGAGGACAGATTAGATGAGCAAATGGCTTGACGACGCGTTATTCTATGAGATCTATCCGCAGAGTTTCTGCGACAGCAATGGAGACGGCATAGGCGACATAAACGGCATAATAAGCAAGCTTGACTATATACAGAGTCTCGGCTGCAACGCCATATGGATGAACCCGTGCTATGACTCCCCTTTTATCGACGCCGGCTACGACGTGAGAGACTATTTCAAAGTCGCGCCGAGATATGGTACCAATGACGACGTCAAGCGCCTCTGCGAGGAATTACACAGGCGTGGGATGCACATTCTTCTGGATCTGGTTCCCGGACACACTTCAGACCAGTGCAGCTGGTTCAAGGAATCACAGAAAGACGCAAGAAACGAGTTCACCGACAGGTATATCTGGACGGACACTGTCTGGGAAAACATTGGCGGCATCATCAACGTCATGGGACTGACAAGAGGCGGTACCGAGAGAAACGGAGCGTATCTTGCCAACTTTTTCAATGCTCAGCCTGCCCTTAACTACGGCTTCGCGAACCCTGACCCGGAAAGGCCCTGGCAGCAGGGAATCAATGAGCCGGGGCCACGCGGCACTGTGGAAGCCATGAAAGACGTCATGCGGTTCTGGCTGACGCTCGGATGCGATGGGTTCCGTGTAGACATGGCTGGCTCTCTCATCAAAGCAGATCCTGACCAGTCAGCGAACATAAAGCTGTGGCAGGAATTCAGGGCTTTCCTGGATGACGAATTCCCTGACGCTGTCATGGTATCGGAGTGGGCACAGCCGGACAAATCTCTGCTCGGCGGATTCCACATGGACTTTCTGCTTCACTTCGGACCATCTCACTATATGGATCTGTTCCGTACTGAAACTCCGTACTTCTCCAGGAAAGGAGAAGGCAGCCTTAAGCAGTTCTTTGATCTCTACGTTGAAAACATGAACAAGACCAGAAACGGCGGAGGCATGATGTGCATACCGACAGGAAACCATGATATGATCAGAATAGCGAAATTTCTCGACCCTGAGGAGCTGAAGCTTGCATTTGCTTTCATAATGTCGATGCCGGGCGTTCCGTTCATCTATTACGGTGATGAAATAGGCATGAAATACGTTGAGGGGCTTGTTTCAGTAGAAGGCGGATATGAACGTACAGGGTCCAGATCACCAATGGCTTTCAGTTACGGTAAAAACGCAGGCTTCTCTACCGCTGATGCTGATAAGCTTTACATCCGCCAGTACGACTCAAAAGATACTATAAATGCCGAGTATGAGGAAAAACATGAAGAATCGGTTTTGAACGAGGTAAAACGTCTTACTGCCTTAAGGAAGGAACACCCTGCCCTTCACAACCGCTCAGACTTCAAGCTGGTATACTGCGAAGATCACAAATATCCTCTGGCGTTTATCAGAAAGTCTGAAAGCGAGAGCATGCTCGTTATATTCAACCCGTCACTGGAAGATGTGCCGCTCCATTTTGATCTCCCAGAGAAATATGAGATCACTTACAGAGCTGGACACATTAAGGATAACAGCGTGCTTTCCGTAAGCTGCTTCGGAAGCGGCAATAAAAAAGACGCATCCCGCAAATTCCCTGCCGAAAGCGCCATATTCCTCAAATTGTTATAGGATTTCTGCAGATCAGTACATTACAGTGTCTTAACGACTGTCAGTACGTTTTGCTTATCCTTATATTCATATGAGACGTCATCCATCGTCTTCTTTATGATCAGTATCCCCAGGCCTCCCATCGGCCTGTCGTCAAGAGCTGCGTGTATATCCGGGTCCTCCTGTGCAAGCGGGTCATAAGGCTCGCCGCTGTTTATGAATGTGATCTCTGCTCTCAGCGGATCATGAAGTATATCCAGCGTAACAGTAGCATCACCTTTACCGGAGGCATAGCCATACTTCGCTATATTACTGAATATCTCATCTATTACGATATTGATCTGCATCTCGGCTTTCATCGAGGCTCCTGCCTCTTCAAGCTTCTCGTCGATCAGCCCTGTAATGGTTTCAACATTTTCAATTGTCGCATATAAAGTCCACTTATACATAATATCCTCACTATTCTCCTAGTGATTGCTCGCTATATATACTATACCCACCATCAGCGCCGTTACAGCCGTCAATATGAGCACTATCGCTATGTGTTTCTTTCTCTCTGAATACAGAGTCGCTATAAACTCTCTTATGAAAGCATTTATCCAGAAATAGCTCTTAGTCGGGCTGCCGATGCCTTCTGCTTTGACTCCCTGCGAAAGAGCGATGAGCCCTGATCTCAGGACATGATAGTTGGTCGTTGAGAAAGCGATCTCAGGATCGTCTTTGCTCCCGGCTGCGGCTTCACGGTTCCGGATAAGTTCGATCGAGTTCCTGAAATTCTCATATGTATTCTTTGACTCGGCTTCCGTAATGATCTTTTCTTCAGGTATCCCGCGGCTCTTCAGGTATTCTGCAACTGATTCCCCTTCGCTTATGACCTCGTCAGAGCCCCTGCCTCCTGAAGGAACGAATACTATATCTTTTCCGGTCTCCTTTTTCTGCATTTCAGCAAAGTCCACAGCTCTGTCGGCTCTGCCCTGAAGAAGCGGCGTTGGTGTCCCGTCTTTTCTGACCTGGCATCCAAGTATCAGAATATAATCCTTGTTGAACGCCGGTATATGCCTCGCAGCCCTGACGGCGATAATTATAGTCCCGATCAATACACACTCGAGATACGCTGCCATAGCTAATATGGTATCCTCTGCCATCATTTCGATGTACAGCGGAAGCGCGTTCTCATTATGCACGTCTACAATCGTCGTCCTCTGCAGGTATTCCCCGAGCAGCCATGGGAAAACCATACTAGCGAGAAGGAGGATACCGAGTATGCATCCAAGCATGTTTCTCCAGTTCCGGCCTTCCTTACGCATCAGATTTATATTGCTTAATGTTACCAGTATGGATACGACAGCAGCCAGAGGGAACGTGATCCATTTAAAGCCTGACGCTGTGGAAAGAGCTGCACGCGCA
>CAYMBU010000030.1:1540-14739 GCA_964388765.1 uncultured Eubacterium sp. | reverse complement strand
TCGGGTACGAGTGCGAGAAGGGCCTCTCCAAGACGAACGGAGAAAAGTTGCAGGACAGGCCGCTCAGAGCTTTCGGCGGCAAGGCAGTATTCGTGACAGAGATAGAAGACTCGCTTCTGGCGGGTGATATCGATATTGCTGTGCACAGCGCGAAGGATATGCCCGGAGAGCTTGCTGACGGACTGGGCATAGCGGCCTGTCTTCCAAGAGAGGACGTACACGACGTGCTCGTTACCAGAAAGGGCACGGCTGCCGCGGATATACACGTGCTCGGAACGAGCAGCCTCAGGAGACAGGGCCAGGCGAAGAACTATCTCGGAGATGTTGAGATAAAAGATCTCCGCGGCAACGTCCCGACCAGGATACGTAAGCTGAAAGAAGGAGAGTATGACGCGATCATCCTCGCGGCTGCTGGACTCAGGAGACTCGGGATCGACTCAGACCCTGAGCTGGAGTACAGGTACATCGATACCGGAGATTCACTTCCGGCGGCAGGTCAGGGGATCATCGCGATAGAATCCCGTGAAGAGGGAGAGATCCACGATATCGCCGCGAAACTGAACAGGCCGGACGAGATGACGAGGCTCATGACAGAGCGTGCGTTCATGCGTGAGATCGGAGCTGACTGTCACGATTCTGTCGCGGCGTATTCAGAGCTTGACGGAGACAAGATCTCCATGTCAGTCATGGAAGAGATCAATGGAGAATGCGTGTACTTCTCAGGAGAAGTAAAAAGAGATGAATGCCTTGAGCTCGCGAAGAGCCTCGGCATGAAAATGAAGCAGGCTGAAGTCGGAAATGACTGATGCACCGGAGGAACAATCATGAGTAAAGTATATCTTATCGGAGCAGGTCCCGGCGATCCGGAGCTTGTGACATTGAAAGCAAAGAGACTCGTAAGTGAGGCTGATGCGGTTATCTACGACAGCCTGATCCCGAAAGAACTTCTCGACGAAGCGCGTAAAGACGCCGAGATGATCGATGTCGGAAAGCGCATGGGCAGAGAATACAAGCTTCAGGACGAGATAAACAGGATAATCATCGAAACTGCCGGTAAATACGATAAAGTGGTCAGGCTCAAGGGCGGAGATCCGTTCGTTTTCGGACGCGGCGGCGAGGAAGCCATCGCGCTTGAAGAGGCCGGCATATGCTATGAAGTCGTTCCGGGAGTCACATCTGCGGTATCAGTACCTGAACATGCCGGCATCCCGGTCACACACAGGAAGGAGGCGCGGAGCTTCTCGGTCATCACGGGACATACTGCTGCCGGAAGCGGGATCGACTACAGCGGCTATGCAGGTATAGACGGAACGCTGGTGTTCCTTATGGGACTCAACAATATACCTGCGATCAGAGACGGTCTCATTGCCGGAGGGAAAGACCCTGAGACACCTGCTGCAGTTATTTCCGCGGGTTTTGCCATAAATGAAAAGACTGTCAGAGGCACGCTTGCCGATATAGAAGAAAAGGTAAAGGAAGCGGGACTCGTATCGCCGGCGATCATCGTAGTAGGCGAGGTCACGAGACACGACTTCTCAGGCAGGAAGAAAAAGCCTGCACGGATCGGTGTCGTCGGAACAGACGCTTTCTGCGGCCGCATGGCAAAAAGGCTGGAGGAGCTGGGCGCTGACGCGCTGGTCAAGCAGGCGGTAAGAGTCAGGCTGAAGATCGAAGAAGAAGGAAGAGAAGCGCTCGGAAAAGCGCTGAACAATATAGAGGACTACGGCTTCATTCTGTTCGCGAGCCAGAATGCGATAGATATGTTCTTTGACGCGGCTGATGAAGAGCTGATAGACCGGAGAAGATTCGCCGGCCTGAAGATGGCGGTAGTCGGAGGAGCTACAGCGAAGTGGCTCAGGAAATACGGATATGACGCCGATATAGTGCCGGAAGACTATACAGTAGAATGTCTCGCGAAGGAAATGGCTGACAGAGTCGGGGACAGAAAAGTCCTCGCCATTCGCGCGGTCAGGGGGAACGAGATACTGTATGACGTTTTCGATCAGAAAGGCGTCAGCTATGATAAAGTAATGCTGTATGATTCTGTCGGAGAAGCCGTGATGACAGGGGACGAGATCGCATGTCTCGACTGGCTCATCTTCGGAAGCGGTTCCGGCGTAGACGTTTTCTTCAGCGAGATGGAGAAGAACGGCACCGCCGTGCCTGAAGGAGTCAGCTTCGCCTGCATCGGAGAGCCAACGGCAAAGGCGCTTAAGGAACATGGATACGAGGCGTCGATCTCGGCGCAGAAACATACAGCAGCGGAACTTGCAAAGCTTGTTGCGGAAAGGATTGAGAAATGATCACAAGGCAGAGAAGATTAAGGTCAAGTGAGGCGATGAGGCGCCTCGTAAGAGAAACCAGATTATCGGTCGACGAACTCATTTACCCGATATTCGTAGTCGAAGGTGAAGACATCAAGAATCCTATCGATTCCATGCCGGGGATCTACCAGTACTCGATCGACAGGATCGATGAAGAGCTGGACAGAGTAACGGAGAGCGGAGTCAAGTGGGTACTCATCTTCGGAGTACCTGCGCATAAGGATGAGGTGGGCAGTGAAGCATATAACAAAGACGGCGTAACACAGCGCGCGATCCGCCACATAAAGGAGCATGCTCCTGACCTTATGGTCGTCGCAGACGTATGCCTGTGTGAATATACGTCGCACGGTCACTGCGGTCTGATCAAGGACGGAGAGATCCTTAACGATGAGACCCTGCCGCTTCTTGCAAAGGCTGCTGTTACGCTCGCTGACGCAGGGGCTGACATCATCGCGCCGTCAGACATGATGGATGGGAGAGTTGCTGCGATAAGAGCTGCCCTGGACGAGAGCGGCCATACCAACACGCCGATCATGTCATACAGCACCAAATTTGCTTCGGCATATTATTCACCGTTCAGAGACGCGGCACATTCCGCTCCGCAGTTCGGTGACAGAAAGACATATCAGATGGATCATCACAACGGAAGAGAGGCCGTACGCGAGTCCATGCTGGACGTGGACGAAGGCGCTGACATCGTCATGGTCAAACCTGCGCTTGCCTTCCTTGACGTAGTGAAAGAAGTGTCATGGAACGTCGACATCCCTCTGGCAGCATATAACGTCAGCGGTGAGTATTCCATGGTCAAGGCCGCCGCAGCGAACGGGTGGATCGATGAGAAGCGCATCGTAATGGAGAACATGATCGCTATCAAGAGAGCCGGTGCTGACATCATCATCACATACCATGCTCTCGACGTAGCAAAGTGGCTGGAAGACGAATAGAGGGAAGATATGAAAAAAGAAAGATCACAGGAGCTTTTCGAGCTCTCTAAGAAATATATCCCGGGCGGAGTCAATTCTCCTGTAAGAGCGTTTAAGGCGGTCGGAGGAGACCCGGTGTTCATCGATCACGGCAAAGGCGACCGCGTATTCGACGCAGACGGGAACGAATATATCGATTACGTATCATCATGGGGACCTCTGATCCTCGGCCATGCGAATGAGAAAGTCCTGGCAGCGGTGAATGAGGCTGCGGCAAAAGGACTTACTTTCGGCGCTCCTACAGGCGTCGAGTATGAAGTCGCGGAGCTTATCACAGATATGATCCCGTCCATAGAGAAAGTCAGGATGGTGAACAGCGGTACCGAAGCCGTGATGAGCGCCATCAGAGTAGCGAGAGGATATACCGGAAGAGACTATATCGTTAAGTTCGTAGGCTGCTATCACGGACACAGCGACGGACTGCTTGTAAAGGCGGGTTCCGGCGCAATGACTCAGTCGGCCCCGGACAGTGCGGGAGTTCCTTCGGGATATGCAGAGTACACTCTTCTTGCGGATTACAACAATGTCGAAAGCGTAGAGAAGCTTTTCGATGAATATAAAGACAGGATCGCGGCGGTAGTCGTAGAGCCGGTAGCGGCCAACATGGGTGTCGTTCCTCCTCTCCCGGGATTCCTGGAGGCGCTGAGGAAGATCACAGAAGAAAACGGCGCGCTGTTGATTTTTGACGAGGTCATCACAGGATTCAGGCTGGCTCCGGGCGGAGCTCAGGAAGTGTTCGGCGTACAGGCGGACATCACGACGCTCGGAAAGATCATCGGCGGCGGAATGCCGGTAGGCGCTTACGGCGGGAGAGCCGAGATAATGGACAAGGTGGCTCCTACAGGAAGTGTTTATCAGGCAGGAACACTCTCGGGCAATCCTGTCGCCATGACAGCAGGCCTGACTACTCTCAGGACCCTTAAGGAGAACCCGGACATATATGAAAGACTTGAAGCCAAAGGCGCAAAGCTGGAGGCTGCATATAAGGCAAAGTTCGGAGACTCCGCATGCGTAAACAGAGTCGGCTCCATAATGAGCGCGTTCTTCACGGCTGAGAAAGTTATCGACTACGATACCGCTTTGACGAGCGACACAGAGGCGTTCGGAAGATATTTCAGATATATGCTTGAGAACGGCATTTACATCGCACCGTCGCAGTTCGAGGCTCTGTTCATGTCAGACGCGCTGACAGATGAAGATATAGACAGGACCATTGAAGTCCTGAACGCATATGATGTCATTGGGGACGGTTCTTTTTGACACATTTTGTGAAGATTGTGGGAAATGTGTCAAAAAGATAATTCTGACAGATAAGCTTTTATAAAGGACGGGAAATGATAGAGATACGCGAGCTCACAAAGAAGTTCGGAGAATTCACTGCTGTGGACCACCTGGATCTCACCATAGAGACAGGCGAGTTCTTCGGGCTGCTCGGACCAAACGGCGCGGGCAAGACGACCACGATCAGCATGATCTCCACCGTGCTCCTCCCGAATTCGGGCGAGATACTTGTCGACGGTAAGCCGCTCGACAGAAGAGCGTCAGAGATCAAAAGAAGGATCAGCGTCATCACGCAGGAATATTCCATGAGAATGGACATGACCTGTGACGAAGTCATGGAGTACCAGGGCAGGCTGTATTACATGCCGATCAAAGAGATCCGCGAGAAGACTGACGACCTTCTTGATTTTGTCGGTCTGACGGAATTCAGAAAGAGAAGAGTCAGAAATCTTTCTGGAGGCATGAAGAGGAGACTCATGATATGCAGGGCTTTGATGACAGACCCTGAGATCATCCTGCTCGACGAGCCTACGGCCGGGATGGACGCGATCGCGAGAAGGCAGACCTGGGGCATATTGAAAGAGCTCCACAACAGAGGGATCACGATACTTCTTACGACGCATTACATGGAGGAGGCCGAAGCGCTCTGCGACAGAGTCGCTTTGATCGACAGCGGAAAACTGTCAACCATCAATACGCCGGAAGGTCTTATCGACGAGCTCGGAAAGTTCGCCGTGGACAAGACAGTAGACGGAAAGATAGAGAGCAGATTCTTTGCGGACAGACAGGATGCGATCGACTACCTCACAGGCGAAGAGGATGCGGATATGAGAAACACTACACTGGAAGACGTGTTCATCCAGCGGATCGGAAAGGCACTCATGAGGAAATAGATATGGGTATACTTGCAGTACTTTGGGAAAAATGGAGAGAGTTCCTGCGGGACTTCTACAAGATAACCATGTCGGCGATGATAAGTCCCCTCATGTACCTTATCATATTTGGACTCGGGATCCAGACGACTTCACACGGTGAGCCGTACCTGAACTTCCTGATCCCGGGCATCGTAGCGATGTCCACAATGACAGGAAGCTTCAGCGCGATCGCCCAGAACATGAGCGTCCAGAGACTTTATGAGAAGGCGCTCGACCAGGTCATGATGTCACCGACTCCTCTCTGGCAGTTCATTACGGGACAGGTCATAGGAGGAAGCCTCCGCGGCCTCTATGCGGGGATAGTCATTCTTCTTCTGACGTCGCCTATCAGGACAGGCCTCATCTTCAACGGGCTGTCGATATTCATCATGTTCCTGAATGGAGCGGTATTCGCAACGATAGGACTGGTTCTTTCGTTCCTGTCGAAGAGCTATAATGATACGCCGAGATACACGTCGTACATAATCATGCCGATGTCATTCCTGTGCAACACATTTTTCTCGACGGAACAGATGCCGGACGGCTTCAGACAGATCATAGATCTTCTGCCGCTGTCGCAGGCAAGCGGGATGATAAGGGCGATCTCAGCAGGACTGGATCCGGGCATCAAAGGATTCGTCGTGCTGTTCACGTACCTGATCGTATTCTCGCTGATTTCAATGGGCTTTATATATAAGAAGAAAAACCTTTAGGAGGACGATATGAAAAAAGCACTTCTTGTAGTAAGTTTCGGTACTTCTTTTAAAGAGACAAGAGAGAAAACCATCTGCGCGCTTGAAGAGGATCTGAGGAGAGCGTTTCCTGACAGAGCCTTCTACAGGGCGTGGACCAGCAACAGGATAATAAAGAAAGTCGGAGAGAAGGAAGGCCTCAAGGTGGATACCATCGAGGAGGCCGTGCTCCATATGAAGGCAGACGGCGTTACAGACGTGCTCGTACAGTCGACACATATGACTGACGGATATGAAAACGACCGTCTGAAGCAGCTGCTTGAAGATGTAAAAGACGGTTTTGAGAAGATCGCGATGGGCAAGCCGATGCTTGTGAGCACGAATGATATAGACTATATGTCAGAAGCGGTGCTTGCCAGCTTCCCCGATGTAAAAGACGGCAGTGCGGCACTCGTTCTCATGGGACACGGCTCTCCGGTGAAGGGCGAAAAGGAAGGCTATGATCCGGATCATGACCCGAACAAAGTCTATGTTGACCAGGAAGAGAGCTTCCGCAGGCTTGGATATAGCAATGTGTTCGTGGGTACTGTCGAAGCGACGCCGACACTGGACGACACGATCGCTGACCTGAAAGCGGCGTTCCCGGCTCCGTGCAAAGTATATATAGCTCCGTATCTTATTGTCGCCGGGGATCACGCGACCAACGATATGGCAGGAGATGAGCCGGATTCATGGAAGAACAGGATCGCGGCAGAAGATTATGAGGCAGTCCCTGTGATCAAAGGCCTCGGCGAATATCCGCGCGTAAGAGCCCGCTTTGTAGAACACGCCACGGAGGCAGAAGAGCTGTAGATGATTAGAAATGGTTTTGCCGGAAAATTGAAGATATATGCGGCGGTTCTTGCGGCTGTGCTCGCAATCGTTCTTTCGATGCCGGAAACGGCTTTTGCTGCGCCGGGATATGAAGACGTAGCGTCGTCGTCAGAGATGTCCAGCGCGCTTACTGTAGGGAAATACGGCATGGTGCCGATCTATCCGCGCGACATCAAAGACGGGAAATATAATGTCACGACAGAGAGCAGCTCGTCGTTTTTCCACGTCGTTGACACGAAACTGACCGTTAAGAAGAACAAAATGACAGCGGTGCTGCTCATAGCAAGCTACAGCTACAAGTGCGTTTACCCGGGGAGCGCCGAGGATGCGGCAAAGGCTCCGCTTGACGATTATGTAATGGCTGAAGATACCGATCTCGGAACGACTTTTGAGATACCGGTGGAAGCCCTGAACCAGGAGTTCAAGCTGGCGGCGTTCAGTAAAAGAAAGAAGAAGTGGTATGACCGTCTGATGGTGATCGACGCAGCGACACTCCCGGCTTCGGCAGTCAGGTTTGTCGTTCCGGATTACAACAGGATCGAGAGCGCTATAGAACTGTACGACCAGGAAAATGGTACGAACACAAGGGAAGAACTGGAGAAGCTTGCAGCCAAGGCGTAGAAGAAAGCGAAAAAGGGCGAGGAGAGCGATGGAGCAACGGAGCCTGCAGACATCGATATGCCGGACGGCACTTATTCCATAGAGGTAAATATGACCGGCGGAAGCGGAAGAGCGAGCGTCAGCTCTCCGACATGGCTGATCGTGAAAGACGGCAAAGCCTATGCGAAGCTTCTCTGGAGCAGTTCTTACTATGACTTTATGATAGTCGGCGGGAAGAAGTATCTGAACGAATCTAAGAATGGCGGAAACTCGACTTTCACTATACCGATAACGCAGTTCGACACCACGATGTCTGTCGTGGGCGATACCACATCCATGGGAGATCCGGTAGCTATCGGATACAAGCTTACGTTCTATTTCGATTCAATAAGCACAAGAAACAAAATACCGCAGGAAGCGGCCAGAGGCGTCATACTCCTGGCTGCAGTGATCGCTGTGCTTGGCGGCAGACTGAACTATGTCCTGAAGAAACGGGCGGAAAAGAAGATATATCATAAACGATGATCTGACGAAAAGCATGAGCATATCTCATGCTTTTTTTGTTTCCGCATAAAGAAGCGGGGTATAATAATTAACAGAAAACAATGATTGGCATTCTGAAAGGACAGGACGATGAAGAAAACTTACAAGATCGACGTGGACTGTGCCAACTGCGCAGATAAGATGGAGCAGGCCGCACAGAAGACAGAAGGCGTGAAAGACGCGGTCGTGAATTTTATGGCGCTCAAGATGAAGGTCGAGTTTGATGAGGGAGCAGACGCAGACGCCGTGATGCAGGAAGTACTGAAAAACTGCAGAAAAGTTGAGAGCGACTGCGAGATATACCTGTAATGAATAAGAAACAGAAGAATCTGCTGATAAGAATAATAGTCGCGACAGCGTTCTTCATCCCTCTTTATCTTATCTCTGAAGGGATCGTAAAGGTAAAGCTGCCTGAATATGTGATACTTCTGCTGTTTCTTATACCGTATCTCACAGTAGGGCACGACATAATCAGGAAGGCGCTGCTCGGAATAAAGAACCGCCAGGTGTTCGATGAACATTTTCTGATGACTGTGGCAACAGCCGGCGCTATCGTGCTCGGAGAATACGGCGAAGGCGTGGCTGTCATGCTCCTTTATCAGGTCGGCGAGCTGTTCCAGAGCTATGCGGTCGGCAAGAGCAGGAAGAACATCGCGGACCTGATGGATATCAGGCCGGATTACGCCAATCTCGAGCAGGAAAACGGAGACACCGAGACTGTGGATCCGGACGATGTTGAAACGGGAAGCATAATAATAGTCAACCCCGGGGAGAAAGTTCCTATAGACGGTATCATCGTCGAGGGAGAATCGGTCCTGAATACGAGTGCACTCACGGGAGAAAGCAGACCTGTTGAGATCTCCAAAGGCGGCAGGGTCCTGTCAGGAAGCATAAATATGACAGGCGTTCTGCGGATCAGGACTACGGCTGAGTTTGAGGAATCAACGGCGTCCAAGATCCTGGATCTTGTGGAGAACGCTTCGTCGAAGAAGTCCAAGTCAGAGAATTTCATTTCGAAATTCGCCAGAGTATATACTCCGGCAGTCTGCTATGCGGCGCTTGCCATCGCGCTCGTACCGCCTTTGTTCCTGATCGCGTCGGGAAGTCCCGGGCCGTCGCCAGCAATTTTCGGAGACTGGATATTCAGAGCGTGTACTTTCCTCGTCATAAGCTGCCCGTGCGCTGTGGTCATCAGCATACCTCTCAGCTTTTTTGCCGGAATAGGCGCAGCGAGCAAGGAAGGCGTGCTGGTAAAAGGTTCGAACTATCTCGAGACTCTGTCAAATGTCAGAGTGGTCGCTTTTGATAAAACAGGAACGATCACCAAGGGAACTTTCAATGTGACCGCGGTGCATCACAGTCCGGTGGACGAAAAGACGCTGCTGGAATACGCGGCTCTTGTAGAAAGTCATTCATCGCACCCTATCAGCCAGAGCCTGCGGGCGGCTTACGGAAAAGAGCCGAATAAGAGCAGGGTCTCCGACGTGCAGGAGATAAGCGGCGAGGGCGTGATCGCAACAGTAGATGGTAAAAGCGTTGCTGTCGGAAATGACAAAATGATGGAGAGAGCCGGCGCCGAGGCAATAGAGTGCCATCATACCGGCACCATAATACATATAGCTGTCGACGGAGAATACTACGGACATATAGTGATCTCTGACGAGCTGAAGCCTACAGCAAAGCAGGCGATGAAAGAGCTTAGCAGAGCCGGCGTCAGAAAGACCGTGATGCTGACCGGAGATTCAGAAAAGGTCGCGGCGAATGTAGCGGAGGAAGTCGGGGTCACAGAGCACAGGGCAGAGCTTCTTCCGGCAGATAAAGTAACAGCTGTTGAAGATCTCCTGAAGAGCTGTACAGGAAACGAGAAGCTCGCCTTTGTCGGCGACGGCATAAACGACGCGCCTGTGCTTTCCAGAGCTGATATAGGGATCGCAATGGGGGCGCTTGGATCAGACGCGGCAATTGAGGCTGCGGATATAGTTCTGATGGATGATGATCCGCTTAAGATATCCAAGGCGATAAAGATCTCCAGGAAGTGCCTCGGGATCGTAAAGCAGAATATCATTTTCTCGCTTGGCGTCAAGGCAGTGTGTCTGGTGCTGGCGGCGCTGGGAATAGCAAATATGTGGATCGCTGTCATAGCGGACGTCGGAGTCATGATACTTGCGGTCCTGAACGCTATGAGGTGCATGTTCACGAAGGATCTGTAGGATACAATAATATAGTAAGAATATTTAAGAAGCAAACACCCCGCAAAGGGGTGTTTTTGTTTGACTTTAAAGGGTTTCATGTTACAATTATTATGTATGACAATTTAACAGCAAAACCAAGCCGGTGCCGGGACAGAAGCCCCGGAAAGGGAACCAGGTGAGAAGCCTGGGCGATCCGGTCACTGTGATAGGGAACTTTAGCATGAAAGGCCATTCGCAATACGGTATATACCGTTGCGGAGAAGGCGTGCTAAAGCGATGAACTTAAGTCAGGAAACCTGCCGGTTTGAGATCTGTAACATGAACTTCCGAAGAAGGTTCCTCTTGTTTTTATGCTTGAGAAACAGAATTGCAATGCGGTCAATAAGACCTTTTCGTGATGTTCATGAAGAGGTCTTTTGTTTTGCCCTACCAAAACAGTCCGCAATGTAAGGACAGAACTATTATTTACAGGAGGTAAAGATGAAGAAAAGTATGAAGCTGATCATTATGATGATTTCAGTCATGATGGTGATCGCGGGCATGAGTGTCACTTCTTTCGCATATACTGCGATAGACGATGATGGAGACAGGGCAAACGCCAATGATGAATCCTATAACATTGTATACGGAACGACAGGGATGCTGCGCATCATGGATGAAGGAACATCAGTAAAAGTGAATGATGATAGCACTGTTACTGTAACGGCAAAAACTGCGAGCAGCAAAACATGGGGTTCCATGACCAAGCTTGCTTTCATAGAACAGACAGCAACAGACGCTGAGAAAGAAGCTGCGGCAAAAGATATAGTATATAACGACGACAAATTCTATGATACAGAGGTATCAAGAATATTGACATTTACGATTCCTATGTCAGATGTTGGGAAAAAGATCCCTGTATCCAGATATGTATCGACCAGTACGACCGAGGGGAGCTGGAAAGATTTCAGTACACAGCATTATCTCCTTGTCGAAAAATCAGCAATTCCTACAGAACTGGCTCTGACTAACAACGTACCTATGTTCAAGCCTGAGGCGCTTTCTGTTTCAGGTAAAGAGGGAGCTTATGTTCTTCATCTCACAATGGGAAGCACAAGCTATGATTCTGTATTTGTCGGATATGCAAGTGATGCAAAAGAAGAAGCGTCAATCAAACTTGAGCCGGTTGAAGATAAAGCATATGCGGATATCCCGGTACAGTCACTTGCTGAACCGATTGTCCTTGCATTCCACGGCAGTAAGTATTTTAACCGTACGCTGACAGTTGATCTTGAAAAGAAAACTGCGGTATTTGATCCTACAGAGATCTCATTCGACAGGATCGATGCAATGACGACAGAAGAAGCAATCGCCAGTGCAGAAAGAGATGCTACAGTTGACTGGGTAAATGCTCTTATTGAAGCCATTCAGGTGCAGTCCAGAAATGACAAAACAGATAAATACTGTGCAGTAGCAAAAGCTTACTATGATGCGTTATCTGCAAAAGACAAGGATAAACTGGATGATCCAGGATACTTTGGAGATGATACAGGAGACGCTTCAAAGGACGATCCGCTGAATCAGGACAATATCGGAGCTAAAGAGCTGCTGGTAGTAAGCTTCGGAACATCATTCAACAACAGCCGTGCAAATGATATAGGCGGAATTGAAAAAGCACTCGCAGCGGCATATCCTGACTGGTCAGTAAGAAGAGCGTTTACAGCTCAGATCATAATCAATCACATTCAGGCTAGAGACGGTGTGAAGATCGATAATATGGAACAGGCACTCCAGAGAGCGATCGACAACAAGGTAAAGGAGCTTATTATCCAGCCGACACATCTCATGCATGGCGCTGAATATGACGAGCTTGTTAAAGCGCTGGATGCTGTGAAAGGTAAGTTCCAGATAGTAAAGGTAGCTGAACCGCTGCTCGGACCTGTTGGAGAAAGCGAGACAGTCATCAATGATGATAAAGCTCAGGCAGCCAAGGCACTTGTTGATGAGACCCTTAAAGTGGCAGGATTCGAATCAATCGAAAAGGCCGAAGAGGCAAAGACAGCGTTTGTATTCATGGGACATGGAACGGCACATGATGCTGCGATCACATACAGCCAGATGCAGACTCAGATGAAGGAGCTCGGATATAAGAACTGCTTCGTCGGAACAGTTGAAGGAAATCCGGCATCAACAGCTCTTCCAGAAGTGAAGAAAGCTGTTGAGGCCGCAGGATACACAAAGGTCATCCTTCGTCCGATGATGGTAGTTGCGGGCGACCACGCCAACAATGATATGGCTGCTGATGAAGAAGGATCCTGGTACTATGCATTCGTTAACGGTGGCGAGTTCGAGGTAGAAGGAGCGGACCAGCCTGTCGATATCGGAGAAGGATTTGGCACTGATAACGTAACTTGCCAGATCGAAGGACTCGGAAGAATCGCTGCGATCCAGCAGATGTACGTCGACCATACAAAGGTATCAGTAGACGAGGTCAAGGCAGACGAGACACAGGCCGCTATTGCCAAGGTTAAGGCCGGAAAGATCAAGAGCTTCAAGGCTAAGGCCGGCAAGAAGAAGGTCACATTCACATGGAAGAAGAACACTGTATTTGCAGGATATCAGCTTAAGTACAAGGCCGGAAAGAAGACCAAGACTCTGACGATCAAGAGCGCAAAGACGGTCAAGAAGATCGTTAAGAAACTCAAGAAGGGCACAAAGGTAACTGCTCAGATCAGAGGATACAAGAAGATCGCCGGCAAGACTTACTATGGTAAGTGGGCTAAGGCCAAGGCAGAAAAAGTAAAATTAGGACAGACGA
>CAYMBU010000030.1:0-1530 GCA_964388765.1 uncultured Eubacterium sp. | reverse complement strand
TCCGGGGCAGGTTCCCTATGATGCGTTATATGATATGACGCAAGGCAGAAAAATGGAAAAAACAATCAAAAAAATAATTTCGATCATCCTGATAGCGATGATGGTATTTTCCGGCACTGTTACGGCTTTTGCCGATGAGCTTCCTGAAGGAGAGGCCACGGCGGAAGTGAGTGCCGAAGAACTTGCGCGTGAAAAAGAAGCAGAGGAAAAAGCTGCAGAAGAAGCGCGTAAAGCCGAAGGAGAAAAAGCCAGAGCTGAACAGGAAGCAAAAGAAAAAGCAGAAGCGGAAGAAGCAGCAAAGGCCGAAGCGGAAAAGGCAGAAGCGGAACCTGAAGTGGAACCGGCTGCTCCGGAAAACAATACGCATGAAGAAGCAGAGGCACCGGGAGAGAAGGCTGAGGAACAGGAAGTGGCAGTATCGTCCTATGATCCTGAGGAAGTTTCAGATAAGAGCCTTAAGCTGAATGCGGAACTCTCGGACGGCACATATAAACCAGAATTCTCTTTCACAGGTGGTTCTGGGCGTGTCGCTTTCACCTGTGATAAGGTGATAATCAAGGATGGTAAAGCGACAGCGGTGTTCGAAGTGAACTCAGATAATGTTACTCATATTTATATGGGTACAGTATCTTCAAGGGCGGAAGACAAATCGCTGTATGATCCGGATACCGGGAAATGCGGTAAAGACGTGTACCCATTCGTCAAACGTCAGCAGGCAGTTCCGGTCGAGTTAAATCAGGAAACTGGTTTCTGCGGAAGAACAGATGCAATGAGTGAAGCTAACAGATGGATCAGTTACACTTATACAGTCGCAATATCAGATGAGTCTCAGAAGATAAGTGATGATACAACTGTTCCTGAATTCAAACCAGATGATACAGATCCATCCGGCGACAAGGACGATGAAGAAGAACCATCAAAGAAAAAGACTTTAAAGGATGGCACATATAAGGTCAAAGCCACTACAGACCGCGTCATGTTTTATCTTTATCCGAAGGAAAAGAATCCTGCGACTGTGATACTTGTCAAGAAGAACGGTAAAATGACTGCGACGATCACGCTCACCGGATCTGGCTATGACTATGTTTACATGGGTACTCCGGCACAGGCAAAGAAAGCCGGTAAGAAAAAATGGATCAAGGCTAAAAAGGTCAAAGGATATTATACTTTCAAGATACCTGTATCAAAGCTCGATAAAAAGCTTCCGATAACTCCGCATTCAAAGAAGTATGAGTCAGACGGCGATCCGTCTACAGACCCATGGCGTCCGGATAAATGGATAAAGTTCTACAGCAAAGGCGCCAAGAAAGTCAAGGACGGAACGTCGATCAAAACAAAAGGTAAAGCGTCAGATAGGAATGCAACAAATAAAAAGGGCAGCGGCAAGGGTAAAAACGACGGAAAGGCCGCGTCCCAGTCTAAATATAAAGATGACAGCAACAAGAGTACAGGTGCGGTAAACAACAGCACCGGACTCAAGGACGGCGTCTATTCACCTGACAGATTCAGCTGGTCAGGAGGCTCGGGAAG
>CAYMBU010000029.1:0-14971 GCA_964388765.1 uncultured Eubacterium sp. | reverse complement strand
ATAGTGAAGAGAGACAGGATCAAATAAAAAATTCAGATATCAGAGAAATCAAAACAGATGGAATTATCCCCGATCAGACGTTTCAATGAAATGGCGAGAGACGCTGAGAGCCGGGGAATAAAAATATACAGAGTCAATATCGGACAGCCTGACATAAAGACGCCGGAATGCTATATGGAAGCAATAAGGAACTATCCTGAAGACGTTATCGCTTATATGGAATCAGGCGGTACAGATGATTTAAGAGAGGCAGTAAAAGACTATTACGCATCTTTCGGAGCTGATTATGAAGCTGATGAGATAATGATAACATCGGGCGGATCAGAAGCTCTCTCAATGGTGTTCACAACAATACTCAACGAGGGAGATGAAGTCCTTGTTGCCGACCCTTACTACAGTAACTACAGTACGTTTATTCTTTCTGCGGGCGGCCAGCTCGCAAGGATACCGACTCATGCTGAGGAAGGATATCACTTTGCATACAGAGACAGGATCGAACAGGCAATAACTCCGAAAACAAAAGCGATCTGCTGCACATCTCCGGGGAATCCTACAGGCGATGTTCTCACTCAGGATGAAATGCACATGATCTGTGAGATAGCAGAAGAGCATGATCTCTGGATAGTAAGCGATGAAGTCTACAGAGAATTTGTTTATGACGGAGGATCTGTTGCTTCATTCGGACGCGAGAAGGATTATCTTGACAGGATCATAATCACTGACTCTATCTCCAAGAGGTATTCCTGCTGCGGAGGAAGGATAGGCCTGCTTATCACGAAAAACAAAGACGTCATGAACGGTGCCATGAAGCTTGCTCAGGGAAGACTTTCTGTATCTACTCTCGATCAGGCAGGAGCGGCTGCTCTTTTCAGACTGCCTCCATCATATTATGATGATATCAGAGACGAGTATGAAAAGCGCCGTGACATAGTATACAGTGAGCTTACAAAGATCCCGGGCGTTGTCTGCGTCAAGCCGAGAGGGTCATTCTACGTAACGGTAAAGCTTCCTGTAGATGATATAGAAGATTTCCTCGTATTCCTTCTGACAGAATTTGAAGATAATAAAGAAACTGTAATGTTTGCCCCGGCTGACGGGTTTTATTACGACTCTGAAAGGGGTAAGAATAAGATGAGGCTTGCGTATGTCCTTGAGGCTGAGCAGATGAGAAGATCTGTAGAGCTCATTCGTCTCGGACTTGAAGCCTACGAAAAGAAACAGGCGGAGAACTGAAGATGAAACTATCACCAATGATGCAGCAGTATATGGATATCAAAGAGGAGTACTCTGACTGTATACTGTTCTTCAGACTGGGTGATTTCTATGAAATGTTCTTTGATGACGCGAAACTTGTTTCACGTCTCCTTGAACTTACACTCACAGGCAAAAGCTGCGGTCTGGAAGAAAGGGCGCCGATGTGCGGCGTTCCGTTCCATGCCGCAGATTCTTATATTTCAAGACGTGTAGACAAGGGCTACAAAGTAGCTGTCTGCGAACAGCTTGAAGATCCGGCGACATGTAAAGGAATGGTGGACCGCGGAGTCATACGTGTGGTAACGCCTGGTACCGTGACATCCAACACCATTCTTCATGAAAACGAAAACAATTATCTCGCCGCGGTATATGCAGACAACAGTGTAATGGCTGTATCTTACTGCGACATTTCAACGGGAGAACTGTACACCACGGAGTTCAGCGGCGGCAGTTCTTCTTTTGATGATGTGATAAATGAGCTGGTAAAGATCAACGCAAAAGAGATACTCATAAACCAGAAGATGCTTGAGTATTCAGATGAGGACCAGATATCGCTTCTGACGGGCGGTTTTGTCCGTTCGATGTCTGATTCATATTTCAGCAGAAAAGCCGCAGAAACGTCTATAAGGGCCCAATTTGGCAATATTTCGCTCACTGCTCTTGGAATAGAAGGCCGTGAAGGTGCCATTTGCGCAACAGGCGCTCTTATATCATACCTGATAGAGACACAGAAGCAGGACCTGAAGCAGATCACGCGATGTGTATTCTATGAAACAGGCAACCACATGGCGCTTGATAAAGCAACGATCAGGAACCTTGAGCTGACTGAGACTCTGTATGACAAAAGAACTGACGGTTCGCTTCTCGGAGTGCTTGATAGAACAGATACGGCCATGGGCGGTAGAAAGCTGAAGCTCTGGCTAAGGGAGCCTCTTAATGATCCTGATGAGATCAATGCCAGGCTCGATGCAGTATCATATTTTGTTTCAGATCCTCTGGCTCTTAATGACGCGCGTGAGGCGCTGAAACGTGTATATGACTTTGAGAGACTTGCCGGCAGAATGGCGTCAGGTAACGCGAACGGGAAAGATATGATAGCCCTCAGGAACTCGATCGGAGCTATCCCTGAGATAAAAGGCATACTAGCTGATTCAGACAGCAGCCTTCTTAACAGGCTCGCGGACGAGATGTGTGATCTCTCTGCGTTGTACGATCTTATCGACTCACACATGAAGGAAGAGCCACCGATGACTGTGACAGAGGGTGGATTGATAAAAGACGGCGCTTCAGAAGAGCTTGATGCTCTGAAGGATTCTATCAGAGACGCAAAGAACTGGATCGCCGGTCTGGAGAGCACCGAGAAAGAACGGACAGGCATAACACATCTTAAAGTCGGATACAATAAGGTGTTCGGGTATTATATCGAGATAAGCAGATCCAACCTCGACATGGTGCCGGACGATTACATCAGAAAGCAGACTCTTGTAGGGGCAGAGCGCTTCATCACTCCAAAGCTCAAAGAGATGGAAAGCATAGTGCTTAACGCCGAGACAAAGATCAACAAGCTTGAATATGATATATTCAACGATATCAGAAGCACTGTGAATGACAACATAGAAGATATACAGAAGACGTCAAGAGCGATCGCTGAAGCCGACGTGCTCTGTTCATTTGCCAGAGTCGCTTCCAAACTAGGATATGTACGGCCGGAAGTGGATAACGGATATGAGATCGAGATAGAAAAGGGGCGCCATCCTGTGATAGAGCAGAGCGGAATGGATGGATTGTTCGTATCAAACGACACATATATGAACAATACCGATTCATCGATGCTCATAATAACAGGGCCTAATATGGCAGGTAAATCCACGTATATGAGGCAGACAGCGCTGATCGTTCTTATGGCGCAGTGCGGATCATTTGTTCCTGCTGACAGGGCCAGGATCGGCGTGGTAGACAGGATATTCACACGTATCGGAGCATCGGACAACCTCTCACAGGGACAGTCTACGTTCTTCGTTGAAATGAGTGAGCTTGCGTACATACTGAGGAATGCCGGCAGAAGAAGTCTGATAATACTTGACGAAATAGGACGCGGAACTAGCACATATGACGGGCTTTCTATAGCCTGGGCAACGGCAGAGAAACTCTGCTCTGATAATCTGCGCATAAGAACGATGTTCGCTACGCATTACCATGAGATGACAGTGCTGGAAGAGCAGCTTGACGGAGTCAGAAATCTGAATATCGATGTAGCGGAGGAAAACGGCAAGATCATTTTCCTGCATAAGATAGTACCTGGTTCGGCAAGCAAGAGCTATGGAGTACATGTCGCGAGGCTTGCAGGAGTTCCTTCGGACCTCCTGGAAAACGCAGAAGCCAAGCTTGAGAAGCTGGAAGAAGATGAGACTGTAGATTCAGTGAGAGATGCGTTCGGCTCTGCGGGAGCCGCGGAAGGCGGAAGCACAGAGACATCAGAGAGCACAGGTGAACATGTCAGGCAGCCGGGAGAGCAGATATCTTTCTTCAGCCAGAACATGAGCCCTGCAGTGGAGAAGCTGAAAGCTCTTGATATTATGGAGACAACGCCTTCTGAGGCGATAAGGATCCTTTCAGAGCTGAAGGATCTTGCAGACAAGGAGTAAATACTAATAAATGATAAAAGTACTTGAGAAACAGGTAGCTGATAAGATAGCCGCAGGCGAAGTCATAGAGCGTCCCGCATCGATAATCAAAGAGCTTGTTGAAAACTCGATAGATGCCGGAGCGGGTTCGGTCACGGTTGAGATAAAAAACGGCGGTAAATCATATATCAGAGTCACCGACGACGGATGCGGTATACCTCAGGATGAGCTGAGGACCGCATTTTTAAGGCATGCAACAAGCGAGATAAGCATGGCGTCAGATCTTGACAGCATCACGAGTCTTGGATTCAGAGGCGAAGCTCTTGCAAGCATAGCTGCTGTTACAAGAACTTCCATGATCACAAAACAGCGTGAAAGCAAGACCGGGAGCAGAATAGTAATAGAAGGCGGCGAAGTGGTATGTGTTGAAACTACAGGATGTCCTGACGGTACTACTGTAGTATCTACCGATCTTTTTTATAATACTCCGGCAAGGCGTGAATTCCTTAAAAACGACGCGCATGAAACAGCCGCGGTCACAGAGCTTGTATCAGAGATGGCGCTTGCGTTTTCAGACAGACGTTTTCAGCTTATCGTAAATGGGAACGTCATATTTTCGACAGCCGGAAGCGGCAATATCAAAGACACCGTGATATCAGTTTACAGACAGCGTGAATACAGAGACCTTGTAGAGATCTCAGGAGAACATGGCGGATATAGAATAAGAGGATGTATATCCAGGCCGTCGCTCTCAAGGTCGAGCAGAAAAGATCAGGTATTCTGTGTGAACGGAAGGGTAGTCGAGAGTAAGGTCATAGAGAAGGGAATACGGAACGGATATAGGGAAAGACTTTTTGAAGGAAGATATCCGGTAGTATTCCTCCTGATCGATACAGATCCTGCTTCCATAGATGTGAACATACATCCGAACAAGAAAGAAATACGTTTTCATGACGAGAATTCTATCATTAATGCAGTGTCACAGACGATAATACAGGGACTAGCTTCTGACGAAGCGGTAATTAAAGTCGGAGACTATTTCCATCAGGATAATGACAGAAAACCGTTGAAAAACGTACAAGTAGACATAAAAAATGTATTGTCAAGCATGCGTGAAAATGCAGATAATACAGAGAAAACAGATTATAAAACGGTGATTCATGAAGACCTGGATCACACGGATGATCATGATGCGTTTCAAGAACAGTCTGATGTCTACATTTCCTCTTCACAGCCTGACACAGGATATTTTCCTGAAGCAACTGCAGGTGACTTTGACCTTGATCCCGGAAAACAGCTGTTTGATTTTGATGATCTGAAACTTACCGGCTGCATTTTCGATACTTATCTGACATGTGAAGACAGCGGCGCATTCTATCTGATAGACCAGCACGCCGCTCACGAGCGAGTAAACTATGAGAAGTTCGTCGGTAATTATCTCAGCGATAACAAGCCTTCACAACCGCTTCTTACACCGGTAACGACAGATGTCGACCTTTCAACTGCAGAACTCGATGATGAATGGCTTCCTGAGCTCGAGAAGATGGGCTTCCATGTCGAGCCGTTTGGTCCGGGAACATATATAATAAAAGAGATACCTGTATTCATGGGTATAACAGAGGCTGAAGCCTTTGTTAAAGACTATGCGGAAACTCTTGGTGACGAGATGAAGCACAGCAATAAGATCATAATAGACCGTCTTATCACCAGATCCTGTAAAGCTTCTGTGAAGGCACACGATCATCTTTCGATGGAAGAAGCAGAGGCTTTGCTTGAGGAGCTGAAAAAATGCAGGAATCCGTTCTCATGCCCGCACGGAAGGCCAACGTTCATACGGTTCACGCAATATCAGATAGAGAAATTCTTCAAGAGGATACAATAGCAGATGGATAAAGTTATCGCGGTCGCGGGACCTACGGCCGCAGGGAAAACTGTATTTGCGATACAGATAGCGAAGGCGCTTGACGGTGAAGTCGTATCATGTGATTCTATGCAGCTATACAAGTTCATGGATATCGGAAGCGCCAAGCCGACGCGTGAGCAGATGTCGGAAGTTCCGCATCATCTTGTAGATATGATAGATCCCCGTGAAGAATTCTCTGCTGCAAGATATCAGAAACTGGCCAGAAAAGCTATTGGTGATATACTTAACAGGGGCAGAACACCTGTCATATGCGGCGGCACGGGTCTTTATCTGGAATCGCTGGTATATGATCTCGATTTTGCGGGCGAGCCGGGAGAACCGGAAAACAGAGAGAAATATTACGCTTTGGCTGCCGAGCAGGGGCCTGAAGCATTACATGCTCTTCTGGAAGAGCGGGCGCCTGAGTCAGCAGGGCGTATACACCCGAACAATATAAAAAGAGTAGTGAGAGCTCTTGAGGCATGCGATGTCGGGAGTCCTATCGAAGACATAAATACAGTTCCAGAAAGAACGAAGGACTATGACATTGATCTTATCGGCATCACCCGTGACCGTGAAGAGCTGTATGACCGTATCAACAGACGCGTCGATATCCTTATGGAACAGGGACTTCTGGATGAAGTCAGGTCGCTGGTCGGCATGGGTCTGACATTTGATGACATATCGATGAAAGGCATCGGATATAAAGAGCTGATCGGCTTTCTGAACGGTGAATACGACATCGCTGAAGCTGTAAGGCTGATCAAAAGACACACACGTCACTTCGCGAAGCGGCAGATGACGTGGTTCAGGAGATATGACGACATGCGCTGGTTCAACGTCTCAGAATATGAAGACGAGCAGGCATGTCTCGGAGATATACTGAAATGGCTGTCAAGAAAGTAGTCATCCACAATAAGAGCGATAAGCCCGATAATATCGTAGAGAAAGAGACAGAGATCTACGCAGAATGTGAAGCGCTTGAAAAAGAGCTTCCAAGGTTTCTGCGCGGTTTTTTTGTATATCTCAAGGGAAACGTTCTCCCAATGACAAGGCTTGCTTATCTGCATGATCTGAAGTTCTTCTTCACTTATCTTCTGAATGAAACAGGGCTCACCGAGGCAGATGATATAAGGGATATAAAGCTTTCCGAACTTGATAAAGTCAAGGCTGCAGATGTGAACCTCTTCATAGATTACGCAAGAAAATACAAAGTGGAGACAGATGATGCGGTCTACTACTATGAGAACAACAACAAGACTCTTGCACGCAAGAAGTCTTCGGTTTCAGTCATGTTCAAGCAGCTTTACAGAGACGAGCTTCTTTCTAAGAACATAACCGATGGATTTGATCCGATACGTGTGCCTAAAGCGGGCGAGCACGAGATCAAAGCCCTCCAGGATGATGAGGTCATGATAATGCTCGACGCTGTGACAAACGGGACCGGACTCACAAAGCACGAGCATGACTTCTGGGAGAAAACAAAGAAACGCGACAAAGCGATACTCGTGACTTTTCTTACATATGGACTCAGGCTGTCCGAGCTGGAACAGCTGAACGTCTCGTCATTCAATTTCAACCGCGGAGAATTCAAGATCTACAGAAAGCGCGGCAAAGAATCGATAATGCCTCTGAATGATTCAGTGACGATGGTCATAAAAGACTATCTGAACAACGAAAGAGCATCAGACGATAGAATACCTTCAGAAGCTGATAAAGACGCTTTGTTCCTGTCTCTACAGGGAAAGCGTATGACAGGGCGCCAGATAAGAGAACTTGTGAAGAAATACACATCGATCGGCATGAAAACTGCCAGGGAAGACGGATACAGCCCGCATAAGCTAAGAGCCACTGCGGCTATGAGCCTTATAGGACGCGGGAATTCCATATACGACGTGGCGGCATTGCTCGATCATGAGCAGGTAACAACGACACACCTGTACGCCCGGCAGAAAAATAATGTAAAACGCGATCTTGTACATAATATGGAATGGGAGAAAGAGCGCCGGGAGGGTGAAAACATACTCCGCAGTGACGACGACGATCAATGATAGACCGTATTTATTCAATACTGTTCATTTCCTTTTTCATACAGGCATTTGTTTTATCAATCACAGGTATGGTGGACTGTGCCGTAGTCGGAAGATGGTGCGGTACAGATGGGCTGACCTCAATGCAGCTTGCAATGCCTGTATTTCTTGTGCTTACTGTTCCAAGCATCATAGGCGCAAATGGTATTTCGATAGTCATAAGCAGAGAGATCGGGCAGGGCAGGAAAAATAATGCTGTAGCTGCATACATTGTTATAGGCAATCTTCTGGTACCTATGCTGTGTATCTTTTCTTTAGGAAAGACTTTTGGCCTTATCGGTATCTATGCGGCATTTGGCCTGAATGAGCTTATCATGACTCTTATCGGTGTCGTTTTCATGGTGACTGCAGGAAGATTGAGATCATCCGTGATGGATCCGCTGGGACAATATATGAGTTCAGGGATAATGGCTCTTGACATGAATATCAGAAATGAGCAGGATGTGATAGATGCTTCAGCATCAGAGTCGCTGTCGATAAGGACAGTATCATATTAAGAAGCAGAGATGACTGTAATCAGTTTGACATAACAGAGAGGTACAGTATACTTGATACAGATGATAAGATGTCCTGTCTGGGAATAAGGCTTATTTATGGTGTATCTGACAGGGTAGACTATACATCGGCGCTGGATCTTAATAACATATGTATACATATCATGAAACGGGAAGGGGAGCAGCATGTCACCAACAGAAAATATACTATCTGAAAAATTCGGTATTGATAATAAAATTACTGAGCTCGTAAGAGAAACCGAGAGGGGACTTTCTGAAAAATTTGCACAGCTTGATGAGATCAAGGAAATTAATCAGTATAAAGTTACTGACGCTTTCAGAAAAAACAATATTTCCGATATGCATTTCGCGTGGAATACAGGTTACGGATATGACGACGCATGCCGTGCGGCACTTGAATCTGTATATGCTGATACATTCGGCGCTGAAGCTGCTCTTGTCAGGACTAATATCGTAAATGGTACGCACGCCCTGTCGATAGCCATCATGGGATGTCTTCGTCCCGGAGATGAGATGATATACTGTTCCGGCGGCCCATATGATACGCTCGAGGAAGTTATCGGCATCCGCGGCTCTGGAATGGGATCGCTCAGAGAATACGGCGTCACATATAAACAAGTCGAGTTGAAAGCTGACGGATCAATTGACATAGAAGCTGTTCTTGACGCCATAGGTCCTGATACAAAGATGGTCTGCGTGCAGAGATCTACAGGATACGCCTGGAGGAAAGCCATAACTGTAGATCAGATCGCTGAATGGGCGTCTGTTGTACATGAAGCTTATCCTGACGTGATAACAATGGCAGACAACTGCTACGGCGAATTCATCGATATAAAGGAGCCGACTCAGGTGGGCGTTGATATCATGGCAGGCTCACTTATCAAAAACCCGGGCGGCGGACTTGCTTTATCAGGCGGTTATGTGGCCGGACGAAAAGATCTTGTTGATATGGTCCAGTACAGGATGACATGTCCCGGTATCGGCGGAGAGTGCGGCCTTATGTTCGGACAGACACGGTCGATGCTGCAGGGATTCTTTATGGCTCCTGCGGTGGTGAATGGAGCTGTCAAAGGAGCTGTTCTCTGCGGTGAAGTATACAGCAGGCTCGGATATGACGTCAGGCCCGAGAAAGACGATATCAGGAGTGATATCATACAGTCAGTGAAACTTGGGTCTCCGGAGGCCGTCTGTGTGTTCTGTGAAGGCATCCAGAAAGCTGCGCCTGTTGATTCGTTCGTAACTCCTGTTCCGTCAGATATGCCGGGATATGAGGATCAGGTAATAATGGCCGCAGGTGCTTTTGTACAGGGATCATCGATAGAATTATCGTCTGACGCTCCGCTTCGTGAGCCTT
This sequence comes from uncultured Eubacterium sp., assembly GCA_964388765.1. Classification (GTDB taxonomy): domain Bacteria; phylum Bacillota; class Clostridia; order Peptostreptococcales; family Anaerovoracaceae; genus Aminicella. The sequence goes on along the minus strand of CAYMBU010000029.1, from coordinate 5,231 downwards.
ATATCGTATATTTTCAGGGCGGCCTGACATATGAGCACAGTAAGCTGGGTGTTCTGATGTCTCTGCAGAGACTGTTTGAAAAAGGACTTCTGAAAAACATAGACTGAATGACAAACTGAGCTAAGGAATAAATGTCTGATAAAAACGCTGAAAAAAAGAATAAGATATTTGCGGCAGTTAAATTTGCGGTTTTGCTTATGATCGTGATCGGACTGCCGCTTTATGTTTACGTGTTCCATAAAGATTTTATTCTGCAATTCAGGTCATTCGACGAAGTTGTTGCGTTCCTCAGACAGTATCAATCTTTATCTGTACCTGTCTATCTTGGCGCTGAACTGTTGCAGATTTTGATCAGTATTCTTCCGGGACAAGTGTTCCAGTTTGCTGCAGGATATCTGTTCGGATTTATTCCGGGACTCATATATACGGCGATAGGCGCAGTCATAGGTACTATAGTGACATTCTGCCTGGCCAGGGTCCTTGGTACTGATGCCGTTCATCTGATGCTTGGAAAAGAACGCACAGACCACTTCATTCGGCTATTAAACAGCAGGAAGGCATATCTTATAACATTTCTTATATATCTTATACCGGGAGTGCCTAAAGATACGGTATGCTATATCGCGGGAGTTTCAGAGATGAAAATGATTCCGTTTGTTATCATTTCAGTCGTGGGACGTATGCCGGCTATGGCGGCAAGCATAGTATTCGGCGCCATGTATATGAAACAGAATTATACAGGTATGGCAATCGTAGCAGTCGTGGTGTGCGTCATTGTTTTTATCTGTATAATAAGACGTAAAGACATAATGAAAAGGGTGGATATGCTGTATGAAAAGTACCACTGATCTGTTACCGGCAGATATGAGAACGTCGGCACAGATCTGTGATATAGTACGCATACAGTACAAAGAAAATATATAAAAAAGGTAAATATATACTTGATCATGCATGAAACCGTTGAAATTTCAGCGGTTTTTAATTTTGAAAAAAATACGAACAAATGTTTATTTTTCTCTTGACAACGAACAGCTGTTCTGATATTATTGATATATCAAAAGAGAACAAGTGTTCGCGCAGGGGTATGCGGACACATTAATGGTATTGGAGATGAGAGAAATGAGAATTACACATTTACGTATAGTCAACAGATTCAGATTCACTGTATTCATGGTAGTAGTGATACTTACGGTTTGCTCTACGATTGGACTTCTTGTTGGATCATTCAACGCATCAGGATCAACCAGGAAGTCATATGAAGTTATAACCATACAGTCAGGAGATACGCTCTGGTCGATAGCCGAAGATTATAAATCAGATGATCAGGATATAAGAGACTATATCTATGAGATATGTGATAAAAATGATATCAAGGCCGGAGAGATAATGCAGGGACAGAATATTCTGATACCTGTATACAGATAATAAATCAGCTAACCCTTATAAACCCATATACAATCTCAGAAGACGGGGCGTCATGATCAGGCGCTCCGTTTTCAATTATATTAAAGTATAATATATCAATAAATGCTGCTAAAACCGCTTAAAACGCAAAAGAGAGCTTTTACAGGAACAGGCCTGTTCTATGCTATATCATTTCCCAAAATTATGATTTTAGGAATAGTTCTATAAATCTCGATATGCTCCCCTCGCTATGTTTAAATCCCTTGAAACATGGGTATTTATGTTGTAAAATTGATACCGATGTGCATTCACCTTCGTGAATACATCCACAGAATATTTTAAGAGATTGGAGATAAATTATTATGCTTAAGAACAGATCTATTGTTGCAGTTATTATTCTTACTATCGTTACCTGTGGTATCTATGGTATCTACTGGGCATATGATACTCTCAACGGCATGGAACAGACTTCAGGTCATGAAGCCAGCGTCGGCGCTGTCGTTGTACTTCTGCTTTGCATATTCTTCCCTTCCATAGGATACCTTCTCTATGGTATGGCAGCTGATGAACAGCTCAACATGATCAAGGGAAAGCTCGGCATGCAGCAGGTAGACAACAAGGTCATGTACATGATCCTCGGATTCTTCATTCCTATCGTTCTTATTCCTATCGTACAGGATGAGATCAACAGGATCCAGCCGGAGTAAACAGATGTTCGCCGGCGATAATACTGCAAAACAGAAAGAAGAACGCAGAAAAGCCGCCTTTACGGCGGCCATTTTACTTGCGGCTGTATTGCTTTATCTTACAGCCGGCGTATTCTTCGACTTCTTCATACCATGTCCATTCAGGACTTTCACAGGCCTAAGATGCCCCGGATGCGGCCTTTCACATGCAGCCGTATGTCTGACACACCTGGACATAAAAGGAGCGTTTATGGCAAACGCCCTCTTTATTCCTATATATGCATATCTCATATATACATTTATAAAAACATTTATTCATAAAAAGAAAGATCCGCATACCGGACATGATGCCGGCATGTGGATCGATCTGGTATTTCTTGTGGTCATTATATTCTGGTGGATAATACGTAATGTAATCGGAATATAAATGTTCCTGCTTATGCTTTGAAATACTCCACTGCAGATCTGAACATCTTCATGTCGTATTGTCCCGGAACGTTCAGATAAAGGCCGTTTCCGGTTCTTTCAGCATGTCCCATCTTTCCGAGCACGCGTCCGTCAGGTGAAGTTATTCCTTCTATCGAATACAGTGATCCGTTAGGATTGGCCTGTATGTCAGCTGAGACATTTCCTTCCTCGTCGACATACTGTGTGAGTATCTGGCCATTTTCAGCAAGTGCTCTGATCTCGTCTTCAGATGCTATGAATCTTCCCTCTCCGTGTGATACAGGAGCAGTATAGATATCGCCGACATTCACGAGAGACATCCATGGTGACTTATCAGAGGCGAACCTTACTCGTACGAGTTGAGACTGATGGCGTCCTATCTCATTGAAAGTCAGAGTAGGACTTGTAACATCCTGATCTGTTATCTTTCCGTAAGGCACGAGGCCGAGCTTTATAAGAGCCTGGAACCCGTTGCAGATACCTGCCATGAGGCCTCCCCTGCTGTCCAGAAGCTCAGTTACAGCTTCTTTTATCTCAGGATTTCTGAAGAATGCAGTGATGAATTTACCGGATCCGTCAGGCTCGTCTCCTCCGCTGAATCCTCCGGGGATGAAGATCATCTGGCTTCCGCGTACTTTCTCAGCAAATTCCTCTACGGATTTTGTTACATGAAGAGGATCCAGATTATTCACTATGACGACTTCAGCCTTTGCCCCTGCGTCCTCGAACGCCTTTGCCGTGTCATATTCGCAGTTAGTGCCTGGGAATACAGGAATGAGCACTTTAGGCTCAGCAACTGTTGCTCTGTCAGGGAGCACGTCAGTTTCTTTCTTCTCATATGTGAATACTTCTGCCTTGTTCGGCTTTGTCTTGATGTTGCACGGATATACCGGCTCAAGCTTGCTTTCATATACGTCGAACAGATCATCAAAACTGATGCTGTTGTCCCTATATATGACTTCCTGAGCTGATGAAGTAGTTCCTAATACAGACGCGTAGAAATACGGGCTTTCCGGAAGGTCGAAATCAGCCGGGACTTCAATAATAAATGATCCGTAGTTCTTCTCAAACAGTGTCTCATATGGTACTTCATCGTTGAATCTGAAGCCGATCCTGTTACCCATGGCCATCTTCATAACTGCTTCCGAAACGCCGCCGAAACCGTTGGTATAACAGGCTTTTGCTGTACCTTTGGAAGTGATATTATGCACTTCTTCGAAGATGTGCAGAAGTGACTTCGGACAAGGCAGTCCGCTTTCCTTTCTCAGATGAGGTGATAACATAATAACTTTATCGTCAACATCCTTGAATTCGCCCGTAACGATGTCTTTTGTTTTGCATGTCGTGATCGCGAATGAGATCAGCGTAGGCGGAACATCAATATGCTCAAAAGTGCCGCTCATTGAGTCTTTACCGCCTATGGCCGCAATGCCAAGACCCTTCTGGGCTTTGAATGCTCCAAGTACTGCGGCGAGAGGCTTGCCCCATCTTGTCGGCTCTGAGCCCGGCTTTTCAAAGTATTCCTGGAATGACAGGTATACATCTCTGAACGGTGCGCCCTGCGCCACGAGCTTTGATGCAGACTGTACTACGGCGAGATATGCGCCTTTATACGGACTTGCGGATGAAACATATGGATCATATCCGTAAGCCATGAGCGAAAGATCGTCGGTATGGCCTTTTTCGACAGATATCAGTGTTGCCATCGCCTGGACCGGAGTACGCTGGTATTTACCGCCGAACGGCATCTGTACAGCGCCCTGCCCTATGGTAGAGTCGAACTCTTCGGATAGTCCTCTCTTGCTGCAGCAGTTGAGGTCGGACGCCATGGCGAGCATGTCATCCCTGAACTCTCCTGTGAATTCAGCCTTGTATTCCTGCTCAGGCTCGATCTCTATATCTATATGCTTTTCAGTTCCATTCGTATCAAGGAAGCTTCTCGGGATATCAACGATGAGGTCCCCTCTCCAGTACTGACGCAGATATGGCTCCTCGGTGACTTCGGCGACTACTGTGGCCTCAAGGTTTTCTGACTCAGCGAGTTCTTTGAATCTGTCAGCGTTATCAGCTGAGACCACGACTGCCATACGCTCCTGTGACTCGCTTATCGCAAGCTCGGTGCCGTCAAGGCCTTCATATTTTTTAGGTACTTTATCGAGGTCGATCTTCAGGCCGTCTGCGAGCTCGCCGATAGCTACTGATACGCCGCCTGCTCCGAAGTCGTTGCAGCGCTTTATCATCTTTGATGCTTCAGGATTTCTGAACAGACGCTGCAGTTTTCTTTCTTCCGGTGCGTTACCTTTCTGTACTTCGGCACCGCAGTCAGTAAGAGATTCTTCAGTATGGGATTTTGATGATCCTGTGGCTCCGCCCATGCCGTCTCTTCCGGTACGTCCGCCGAGAAGTATGACTACATCGCCCTTTTCAGGCTTCAGACGTACGACATTCTCCGCAGGAGCCGCTGCAACCACGCCTCCTACTTCCATTCTCTTGGCAACATATCCCGGATGATATATCTCGTCGACCTGGCCGGTCGCAAGTCCTATCTGATTCCCGTATGAGCTGTATCCGTCTGCTGCAGTCGTTACTATCTTGGATTGAGGAAGCTTACCCTTAAGAGTCTCTGAAACAGGTACCAGCGGATCGGCAGCTCCGGTGACTCTCATTGCCGCGTATACATAGCTTCTTCCTGAC
>CAYMBU010000028.1:7242-14993 GCA_964388765.1 uncultured Eubacterium sp. | reverse complement strand
CAGCATGGTGAAGGAATTCAACGCGTCCATAGGTTTTGATCAGAGAATGTACAACGAAGACATAGACGGCAGCGTTGCGCACGTAGCCATGCTCGCTAAGCAGGGTATTGTGACTGAAGAGGAAGCGCGTATCATCACAGAAGGTCTGGAGAAGATCAGAAAGGGCATAGCCGACGGAACGGTCGTCTTTGATGTGGAAGATGAAGACATCCACATGGGCATCGAGTCGAGACTTATACAGGAGATCGGCGAGGTAGGGAAAAAGCTCCACACGGCAAGATCGAGGAACGACCAGTGCCAGGTGGACGCGCGCCTTTACCTGAAGAAAGAGATCTGTGAGATGATATCAGAGCTCGAAACCATGGAGACTACGATTTTGGACAAGGCGGAAAAGTACAGAGACGCGCTGACCGTCGGCTTTACTCACATGCAGCATGCGCAGCCGATAACGGTAGGGTTCGTGTTCATGGCATATTTTCAGATGTTCAGACGTGATATCGAGCGGCTTCAGGATACGCTCGACAGGATGGATCTCTGTCCGCTCGGCGCCTGCGCACTTGCCGGTACGACTTTTGATACAGACAGGCATATGACGGCAGAGAAGCTGGGATTCAGGGCGCCGACCGAGAATGCGATGGACTCAGTTTCGGACCGTGACTATATGATCGAGTTCCTGTCAGATGCAGCCATATCGATGATGCATATATCCAGGTGGGCCGAGGAATTCGTCTGGTGGAACAGCTCGGAATTCAGCTACATCGCCCTGGATGACAGCTTCTGTACAGGCAGCAGCATAATGCCGCAGAAAAAGAACCCTGATATGGCGGAGCTCCTGCGAGGAAAGTGCGCGCGTGTCTACGGAGATCTCATGCAGCTCCTTACCGTGATGAAGGGCACACCACTTGCATACAACAAAGACTTCCAGGAAGATAAGGAAGGAGTCTTTGATGCTGTCGATACATGGAAGGCAAGCGTCGCGATATTCGCTAAAATGCTGGAGAATACTGAATTCCGTCTGGATAAGATAGAACCGCGTCTTTCAGAAGGCTTCCTGAACGCTACTGATATCGCAGAGCATATGGCAGCGGAAGGGATCCCGTTCCGTGAGGCACATAATATAGTAGGAAGAATGGTGCAGTGCTGCGAAGAGAAAGGATGTCAGCTGGAAGATCTTACGGATGATGATCTGACGGCCGTTGATCCGCGCATAAGCAAAGCCATGCTTGGCGACATATCCGTAAAGGCCTGCGTGAACGCACGCGATTCATTCGGCGGAACAGCTCCTCATGAGGTGCAGAGACAGATAGACGCCGGGAAAGAATGGCTGGAGAAAGAGGTCAGATAGATGGGAAAGACAAGAACAGAGCATGATTCTCTGGGAGAGATCGAGGTGCCTGCAGAAAGGTACTGGGGCGCGCAGACAGAAAGAAGCAGAAGAAACTTCAGGATCGGGCGCAGGATGCCGGAGGAAGTGATCAGAGCGTTTGCAGTGCTTAAGAGTGCTGCGGCCACGGCTAATGAGGATCTCGGCGTTCTTGACCATGACAGAGCAGAGCTTATCAGGAACGTAGCTTACGCTATATACAATGGCGGCATGGATGAAGAATTCCCGCTTGTTGTATATCAGACGGGAAGCGGCACGCAGACGAACATGAACGTCAATGAGGTGATAGCAAACCGTGGAAATGAGATCGCAGGGGAGAAGCTGCTTCATCCGAATGACCACGTCAATATGTCTCAGAGCTCGAACGACACGTTCCCGACAGCCATGAATATCGCTGCAGTCAAGATCCTGATGGACAGGACAGTGCCTGCGGCGGAAAGGCTCCGTGACGCATTCATGGAGCTGGAAGATAAGTACAGCGATATAGTTAAGATAGGAAGGACTCATCTTCAGGACGCAACGCCGATAACGCTCGGACAGGAGATAAGCGGCTGGAGATCGATGCTGGATCATGATATCGAGATGATAAGTGATTCGTCAGACTATCTCAGAGAACTTGCAATAGGCGGTACCGCGGTCGGGACAGGGCTTAACTGCCCGGAGGGCTTTGATATCAAGGCGGCAGACTATATCTCAAGGCTGATGCACATGGAGTTCCTCCCTGCAGAGAACAAATTCCACGCACTGACGTCAAGAGATGCTTTCGTACACTGCCACGGGGCTGTCAAAGCGCTTGCTGCGGATCTGATGAAGACAGCAAACGATATTAGGATGCTTGCCAGCGGACCGAGATGCGGCATCGGCGAGCTCAGGATACCGGCGAATGAGCCGGGAAGCTCGATAATGCCGGGGAAAGTAAACCCGACGCAGTGCGAGGCAGTTACGATGGCTGCAGCACGAGTGATGGGAAATGATGTCACGATAGGAATAGCGGCGTCGCAGGGCAATTATGAGCTCAATGTATATGCTCCTGTCCTGATTGACACATTCCTTGAATCGTGCTCGCTTCTTGCCGAGAGCATGGACTCATTCCGCGAGCATCTGGTGGCAGGGATAGAACCTGTTGAAGATGTGATACAGAAGCATCTGGATGAGTCGCTCATGCTGGTCACAGCTCTTTCGCCGCATATCGGATATGAGAAAGCTGCGGCCATAGCGAAGAAAGCGTATGAAGAGGGGACTACTCTCAAGGAAGCGGCACAGGCGTCAGGATATGTGTCTTCAGAAGACTTTGACGCGTGGGTGGACCCGGCAAAGATGGTATAAAGCAAAATGTAACAGACACAAAAAAGCAGATCCTCAGCGGATCTGCTTTTTGTTATGTCTTCTTATATCAGTTTCTCAGACTCTGCAGCGGAGCAGGTATCTTGCCTCCTCTGTGGATCATCTTGGCAGACGAGCCTTTACGGACTTCCATTACAGGACCTTTGCCGAGAAGGCCTCCGAAGTCGAGTTCTTCTCCGACTTTCTTGCCTATCGCAGGTATGATCCTTACCGCTGTCGTCTTGGAGTTGATCATTCCGATAGCAGCTTCGTCTGCGATGATGCCGGATATAGTCTCTGCACTTGTGTCACCCGGCACTACTACCATGTCAAGTCCTACGGAGCAGACTGCAGTCATCGCTTCGAGCTTTTCTATCGACAGATGGCCGGTCTTGACTGCTTCCACCATTCCGGCGTCTTCCGTAACAGGGATGAATGCACCTGACAGGCCGCCGACACTTGACGATGCCATAACGCCGCCTTTCTTGACGGCGTCATTCAGCATTGCAAGTGCCGCAGTAGTTCCCGGAGCACCGCATTTCTCAAGGCCGATCTCCTCGAGAACGTTAGCTACGGAATCTCCGACAGCCGGAGTAGGAGCAAGCGACAGGTCAATAATGCCGAAGTCAACGTTCAGCATCCTTGCTGCTTCTGTACCGACGAGCTGGCCCATTCTGGTGATCTTGAACGCTGTCTTCTTGATGGCTTCCGCGACTTCGTTTATCGGCGCGTTGTCAGGCATCTTCTCTAGTACTGAGCGCACTACGCCAGGGCCTGAAACACCGGCGCTTATAACTGTATCTGCTTCTCCTGTGCCGTGGAACGCGCCTGCCATGAACGGATTGTCCTCAACTGCGTTGCAGAATACGACAAGCTTCGCGTTGCCGATGCATTGCCTGTCTTTGGTGAATTCTGAAGTCTTTACGATCTGTTCTCCCATAAGAGCTACAGCATCCATGTTGATGCCCGCTTTAGTCGAGCCGATGTTGACGGATGAGCATACCAGATCTGTCTCAGACAATGCTTCCGGAATTGAATTGATAAGTTCTCTGTCTCCCGCGCTGAACCCCTTTTGAACAAGAGCGGAATAACCCCCTATAAAATTGACTCCTACGTCTTTTGCTGCTTTGTCAAGTATCTTCGCATACTCTATAGGGTCTCCTCCGGATATTCCGGCCAAGATCGATATAGGAGTAACGGATATCCTTTTGTTTACGATAGGAATACCGTATTTCCTTTCGATGGCTTCACCGGTCTTGACAAGGTCTTTTGCTCTGTAATAGATCTTGTCGTAGACCTTACGGCATGATGCCTCGATGTCTGAATCGGCGCAGTCTCTCAAGGAGATACCCATCGTTATGGTCCTGATGTCGAGGTTGTCCTCCTGGATCATATTGACGGTTTCCATTATGTCTTCAAGATTGACCATATATCACTCCTCCGTCTAGATCCTGTGCATGGAGTCGAAAATCTTCTCATGCATTACGTGGACTGTCATACCCGGTACCGCATTCTGTATCTTCTTTTCGATATCATCGATCGGGCTGTTGGACTCTGTGATGTCTATGATCAGCGCCATGCAGAAGATCCCGTCAAGTACTGACTGTGACAGGTCTGTTACGTTGGCGTTACAGTCGAAGCATACGCCTGTGACCTTGGCGATTATTCCTGTATGGTCGTTCCCGACTACGGTCACGACAGCTTTCTGTGTATCGTGCATACTATGAGCTCCTTTTGCTTTTTTATAAAATCATAACATACGCGGCCAGATAGGTGACCGCGTAATAATCAGAGAAAAATGTATAAGCCCTGGACCTTGGAAATATTAAACCTCGTAAGTCTGGAACTTGTCTTTCTCCTCCTCTGTATCTTCTTTGAAGACGTACTCATTTCCAGGAAGAACGGCGTTCGCAAGGATACCTACGATGGATGCTGTAGCGAGCGCTGACAGCGTGATGGTCGTTCCGCCTACAGAGAATGAGAGTCCGTCGCCGAGTCCGAGCGCAAGAACGAGGATGAGAGCGGCGATTATTGTATTTCTGGATCTGGAGAAATCTACGTGGTTCTCGCCCATGTTCCTGATACCTACGGCAGAGATCATTCCATAAAGGATGAGTGAAAGACCGCCGATAGTAGCAGCAGGAACTGATTCGATGATGTATCCGACTTTCGGTACGAATGAGAGCAGGATAGCGAATCCGGCCGCGATCTCGATGACCTTAGGATCATAGATCTTGGTCAGAGCAAGCACGCCTGTGTTCTCACCGTATGTCGTATTGGCAGGGCCGCCGAATGCTGAAGCAAGAGCTGTTGCAAGTCCGTCTCCAAGGAGTGTCCTGTGGAGTCCCGGATCCTTGATGTAGTTCTTTCCGGTCGTAGCTCCGATGGCGTTGATGTCTCCGATGTGCTCCATCATCGTGGCAAGTGCAATAGGCATGATCGTTATGATCGCGCTTATGTCGAACTTCATCATGGTGATAGGAGGAAGGGCGACGATCGCCTTGGATCCGATATCAGCGAGCGATACATCTCCGAGAGCTATAGCTACTATATAAGATGAGACTACACCGAGAACGATAGGGATGATCTTAAGCATTCCCTTGCCCCAGATGTTGAATGCTATAGTTACGAGTATGGCTACCAGCGCAACACGCCAGTCTGCTTTGCAGTTGTTGATCGCGCTCGGCGCAAGGTTAAGGCCGATGGCAATAATGATAGGACCAGTTACTACAGGCGGGAAGAAGTGCATGACTTTCTCCGAGCCATAGAATCTGATGAATGCGGCCAGCACTACATAAAGAAGTCCCGCGCAGAATACTCCGCCTGCTGCGTAAGGAAGCATTTCGGTATTCGGTTTGTTGTCGATAAGTGGTGCTACGGCTCCGTATCCGCCAAGGAAAGCGAATGATGAACCAAGAAATGCAGGGACCTTGCCCTTGGTAATGATGTGGAACAAGAGAGTTCCGAGGCCGGCAAACAGAAGTGTTGTAGAAACATTGAGTCCGGTAAGAAGCGGTACGAGAACGGTCGCTCCGAACATCGCGAATGTATGCTGAAGTCCGAGTATCAGCATCTTCGGGTATCCGAGAGCACGGGCGTCGTACACAGCCTCATCGTTGAGGGTGTTGTTGCTCATAGATTACTCCTTTTCTCTGAATAGAAATATAAAGGTTTATGCTCCAACCCCTCGTGCGATATGCTCTCTTACCCCTAAAAAAATGCCCGAACAAGTTCGGGTATTTTCTTATTTAATAATATATAATTATTAGGCTCGCATGTCAAGGAATATGGAACGATAATTTGTGGGCTTAACGTGTTTTTTCACAGCCCATATACTATATAAAGTAATCAGCTGAAATATCTGAATACTCCCTTGACTTTGCCCTGTACCTGGCAGTCCTTGACAAGGATAGGGGACATCGTGTCGTTCTCAGGCTGAAGCCTGATATGGTCTTTCTCCTTGTAGAACGTCTTTACAGTAGCTTCATATTCAAAGCCGTCTATCGTTGCTACTACGATATCTCCGTTGTCGGCAGTGTTCTGGCTCTGTACCAGGATAAGGTCGCCGTCCATGATGCCTGCGTTGATCATGGATTCGCCCTTGACTCTGAGCATGAAGCAGTTGTCTCCGGCATACTGCTTAGGAACCGGGAATGTTGACTCTATGTTCTCCTCTGCTGTGATAGGCATTCCTGCGGCAACTCTTCCCACTACAGGAACATCTACTACAGCCTCCAGCTCACGCAGCTCCGGAGCAGCTGTCCTGATCTCCTTCTTCTCTTCTTCTTCATCATGAACCAGTACAAGTGTCCTGGTCTTGGAATCCTGCTTCTTCAGATAACCCTTTCTGACAAGGGAAGCGATATCTTTATGTGCGGTCGAAGTCGACTTGATGCCTATTGCGGCGCAGATCTCCCTGACTGTCGGGGGATAGCCGTTCGATTTAATCTCTTCCTTCATATAATCAAGGATCTTCTGCTCTCTGGGCTTGAGAGCTTCCCTTGTGCTGCTTCCGGGGGCTCCGGCTGAAGCAGCCTTCTTATTTATAACAGCCATAATACGATCTCCTGTTCTTTATTTGTAATTATTATAGCACCGCGCGAACAGATTGTAAACATATGTTCTTTATTTTGTTCGCGGTTTTTTGCTGTTTTCTCGTAATCTTTCCCGGATATAATGAAAAAAGTCCTTGCATTGCCCGGATCTCTATGGTATATTATTCGAGTAACAAAGCAGAAGTTATCCGCTTCTCACCTTGTATGACGAAAGTTTGCAGGGTCGGTCATATTGAGAAACATGCAGGATCATTTCTTTTATGATACTGCTGTGGATAGTGAAGCGGATACTTTTTACAGGTATCTGTTTTTTATTTTTACGGAGGTAACTGAAATTAGTAAGGAGACCAGAATCAATGATGAGATCCGTGCGTCGGAACTCAGAGTCATAGACGAAGAGGGCACGATGATCGGTATCAGGACACTCGACGAAGCTCTCGCCCTCGCGGACGAGAAAGGTCTTGATCTTGTAGAGATCTCACCTAACGCCGATCCGCCGGTAGCAAAGATCCTTGACTTCGGGAAATACCGGTATGAGATACAGAAGCGTGAAAAGGAAGCAAAGAAAAAACAGAAAACGATGCAGGTAAAGGAGATCAGGCTGAGCACTTTCATCGAGGATCACGATGTGCAGGTTAAAGCTAAGACTGCAAGCAAGTTCCTCGCTGAAGGCGATAAGGTTAAAGTAAGCCTGCGTTTCCGCGGCCGCGAACGCGACTATGTGGATCAGGGAAGGGCAGTCATGGACGCCTTTGCTGAAGCCTGCAGCGACGTGAGTACGGTAGATAAGAAACCTGCCTTTGAAGGCAGGAGCCTGACTATGTTCCTCGCGCCAAAGAAAACCGGACAGGGTAAGGGCGCGAAAAGCCAGAAATCCGGAGATAACGAAGAATAGAATATCGTATGAGAACGGGAAAGACCAAAGGAGGAGATCAAAATGGCCAAGAACAAGATGAAGTCCCATAGGGGCGCCTGCAAGAGATTGCATC
>CAYMBU010000028.1:0-7142 GCA_964388765.1 uncultured Eubacterium sp. | reverse complement strand
AAAATGGCCAAGAACAAGATGAAGTCCCATAGGGGCGCCTGCAAGAGATTGCATCTGACAGGATCAGGAAAGATCCAGAGACATAAGGCATATAAGAGCCACATTCTTACTAAGAAAACAGCAAAGAGAAAAAGAGGCCTGCGTAAGTCAACAGTACTGACTCATGCCGATCAGAAGAGAATGCTCAGGTCAATGGCCAAGTAGATTGTAGGAGGTAAGAAAAATGGCAAGAGTTAAAAAGGGTGTAAACGCACATAAGAGACATAGGAAGATCGTTAAGCTGGCAAGAGGTTTCTTTGGCCAGAGACGTAAGAACTTCAGAACAGCTTCTCCTGCAGTCAAGAGAGCATGGGCTTATGCTTTCGCAGGAAGAAAGAACAAGAAGAGAGAGTACAGAAGACTCTGGATCGCCCGTATCAACGCAGGCGCCAGAATGAACGATATCAGCTACAGCCGCCTTATGGACGGACTGAAGAAGAGCGGCATCGAGATCAACAGAAAGATGCTCTCAGAGATGGCTATCTACGACGCAGCCGGATTCGCAGCACTTTGCGACACAGCAAAGAAGGCACTGGCTAAATAAGTATACTGCCGGAAAACAATGCCGGGCATGCATGATGCATGTCCGGCTTTTTCTTATGTCAGTTATTCAGTTTCTGCGCAAGGCTTGAAAGCTTGTCCAGCAGCCCCTCAACTATCTGGTTGGTGCCGGTCTCGGCCAGCTTCTGCAGTACTAGGAGCAGCGTCGCCCGTCTGTCCTGAGGAAGAGCTTTGAGCGTCTTGTAGAAGGCGTTGTACGCGCGCATCGGATCATCCGTGAATTCAGTTATGGTCTTTGCCCCTGACGACTGTATCGCGTCGAACAGAACGTCTATGAACACTTTCCTGTTGTCAGGATCGAGGCTTGTTACCCAGCTGTTCAGTGTCTTGTCGAGGAAAACAGTTCCTCCGGAGCGTTTTTTCGCCGGGATGAAGCGGTTCCTGCTGATCTGCCATGAGAACGGATTATGCTGCAGGAAGCCGTCCGCGGAGCTTTTTATCAGCTTTGCTTCAGCGCCGGAGTCAAGAATGATGCCGACTATTGATTCCTCAGGAGTGTATTTCCTGATCTTCGGGAGGATCCTCTTGTAATCGTCAGATCCCGTGATCGTCCTTATGAATCCTGGGCCGTCGTTTGTGTATATCTCCTTTATGCGCTCCTGCACATCCTGCACACAGTACATGCAGCCGTACACCGCGAGATTCCCGCCCTTGGAATGGCCGCCGGCTCTTATGAACGGGCTGGATCCGCTGAACTTCCGGTTGAGATATTCCACAGCACGTTCCTGCCCGCGCGTCATTGACATGTAACTTAAGTTGAAGTCCTCGCGCCAGCCTGCGATGGAGTCGTCCGTACCGCGGAAAGCGGCATAGCATGTGCCGTCTTCAAGGAGGAACGTCACCGCGGCGAACTGATACTGGTCTTCATCATCAAGCTCGCTTACGAATGCGCATACCTGCGCGTTGCCAAATCTTCTGGAGCCGGAGAGTCTCTTCAGGAGATAGGGGGCATATCCGATGCTTGGGTTCCATGTGCGCAGCGACGCTTCGTCATGCTTTTCCCAGAATAGCCTGTTCAGCTCGTTTATCGTTATTGTCTCTTTTATATCTTCACCCGGCACCAGTCCGTCAAAAGGACTGTACACGAGCGTGGAAAGCACCAGATTGTCTACTTCGTTGAACGGGTCGACAGACATGGGTATGTCGCCGCGCCATTTGACGTAATCAAAAAGATTGCCGGCTCTGGAATCTGCGGATTCCATCGGCGTGCAGATCATACTGTCCTGCTGTACCTGGGGCTGGCCCGTGTTTGTTGTCAGAGATCTTCCTGATGGCATGTGACTTTCTCCTTGTGCCGCTGTGGCGGTTTCTATCTGATATATAAAGTATACACCAAAAACGTGTGTTTTAGTCAGGATTGATTGTTTGGCCTGAATGTTGTAATATCACAATAGAATAAAGCTGATACTGCAGTAAAGTCAGCTGCAGCATAAACAGGAGGCTTATATGAAATTATCGGGTAAAACTGTTGTTGTCGGCGTGTCTGCCGGTATCGCGGCGTATAAGACGTGCTATCTCGTGAGCCATCTCGTACAGGAAGGCGCGGAAGTCCATGTCATCATGACGCCGAACGCCAGGCATTTCGTCGATCCGCTTACATTTGAGACGCTTTCAGGGAACAAATGTATCTCAGATACGTTTGACCGTGACTTTGAATTTGACGTGAAGCATGTGTCGATCGCGAAAAAGGCGGACCTGTTCATGGTGGCGCCGGCTACTGCCGACGTTCTGGCCAAGATGGCGTGCGGTATATGCGACGACATGCTGACTACGACTTTCCTGGCTGCAGGCTGCGTCAAATATGTAGCTCCTGCGATGAACACAGGAATGTATCTGAACGAGATAACACAGAAGAATATAGAGGCCCTTAAGGGGTACGGCGTGAATGTCATAGAGCCTGCCACAGGTCATCTTGCATGCGGAGATACAGGAGCAGGCAAGATGCCGGAGCCCGAGCAGCTCTTTGACGTGATCTGCGGCGCGCTGGCGCGCGAGCAGGATCTTGCCGGTAAGACGGTGCTCGTCACTGCGGGAGCTACAAGAGAAGCAATGGACCCCGTAAGATTTATAACCAACCATTCGACAGGAAAGATGGGCGCAGCTATAGTAAGAGAAGCTGTTGAAAGGGGCGCGTCGGTCACTTTCGTGAAAGCGGCCACGTCTGTACCTGACCCTGAAGGGTGTGAAGTCGTAGAGGCAGTGTCCGCTGCCGAGCTTCTGGACGAGGTGATGGCAAGGTCGGATTCTGCGGATATCATCGTAATGGCGGCGGCAGTCGCAGATTATAGGCCAAAGAACATCAGCAGCGATAAAATGAAGAAGAAAGACGGCGACCTAACGCTTGAGCTGGAGCGCACGAAGGATATACTTGCCGAGCTCGGCAGGAAGCGTGCTGAAGGGAAGACTCCGGAAGGGCAGTTCGTCTGCGGCTTCTCCATGGAAACAAAAGATCTGCTTGAGAATTCCAGAGCCAAGCTTGAGAAGAAGAACTGCGACATGATAGTCGCGAATAATCTTAAGGAGAAAGGCGCGGGATTCGGCCACGACACCAATAAAGTAACACTTATCACCAGGGACTCTGCAGAGGAACTGGACCTGATGTCCAAACAGGATGTGGCAAAGGCCATATTCGACAGGATACTTCAGCATTGACATAAATATAAAAAAAATATAGAATTAAAGTCTACCGATTCTGAATGGGAGGTCCAGTGTTATGAAAATTTTTCCGGCCATTGATCTAAGAGACGGCGACGTGGTGCGTCTTCTGAAAGGCGATTACAATCAGATGACAGTATATGGCGAGAACCCTCTCGAGGTGGCGGAAGAGTTTGAAGAGGCAGGAGCTGAGTTTCTTCACGTCGTAGACCTTGACGGAGCCATCGACGGCAGCACGCCGAATTTCGCGGCGGTCAAGGAGATCATTGAAGGCACAGGGCTCAAGGTGGAGATCGGCGGCGGTATCCGCAGCGAGGAGATCATCGTCGATTATGCCCAGATCGGAGCTCTCCGTGTCATTATCGGCACGATGGCGATCAAAGACCCTGAATTCACCGCCAGGATGATCAAAAAACACGGCAGGAACGTTGCGGTAGGCGTAGACATCTCTGAAGGCAGAGTGGCCATAAAGGGATGGACCGAAGTAACTGACAAGACAGTGGACGAGATGTGCCAGGAACTTATCGATTACGGCGTAAGGACCATTATCTGCACAGACATCTCCAAAGACGGCGCTATGGAAGGCACGAACATTGAGCTGTACAGAAAGCTTGTCGAGCAGTACGGCGACTATGTCGACATCATAGCGTCAGGCGGTATCTCAACAATGGACGACCTCGAGAAGCTTCACGAGATCGGAGTGGACGGAGTCATTATCGGAAGAGCGCTGTATAACGGAGCGCTTGACCTCGCGGAGGTCATGGACAGATTCGCAAAGTAGGCTGTCCGGTATTAAATACAGCTTAGAACCGCGGCACAGACCGCGGTTTTTTGATATATATATGAAATAATATGTAGGTTTTGTGAAATCAGCCAAGAACGTTTGAAAATGCATATTCAATATGGTAGAATAAGCAAGCTGAATTTTTTGTTATTATAGGAGATAGATAAATTATGAGTGATGAAGAGAAAGTAATGAACGACGTTGAAGAGAAGGCACTGGAAGCTGAAGCAGCCACAGAAGAAAACATGCAGGAGGCTGAAGCAGTTGTAGAGGATGCCGTAGAGACTGTTGAAGAGAAAGCTGAAGAAGTGAAGGAAGCAGCTGAGGAGAAGGCCGGAGATCTGGAAGAGAAGCTTGAGAAGGCCAAGGAAGGCGCTCAGGAAAAGCTTGAAGAGATAAAAGAGAAGTCTCATAAGGAAGCACGCAGAGAAGAGAAAGCAGCCAAGAAGGCAGCCAAGGCAGCAGAAGAACAGGCTGCAGCCGCCAAGAAGACAGTAAGCACCAAGTCAGTAGCTATCATTGCTATCCTTGTCTGCGCTGCAGCAGTAGCGGCACTGGTATTCTTCCTTAACCAGCCTGAGAAGTCAGTATATGAGAAGATAGGAGACTACAGCAAATACGTCAAGCTTGGAGATTATAAAGGTCTGGAATACACAAAGGAAGATATCAAGGTAACCAAGAAAGAAGTCAAGGCTGAGATCGACACCAGACTCCAGTCCAAGGCTACGACCAAGGATTCCAAGAAGGGTACGGTAAAGGACGGAGATAACGTAAAGATCTCATACGTAGGAAAGATCGACGGCAAGGAATTTGACGGAGGCTCTGCAGACGACTATACACTTACTATCGGTTCCGGATCATTCATCGACGGATTTGAAGAAGGCCTGGTAGGAAAGAAAGTCGGAGAGAAAGTAACTCTTGACCTTAAGTTCCCGAAGGATTATCAGAATAAGGACGTTGCAGGCAAGGACGTAACATTTGAAGTAGAGATCAAGTCCAAGCAGGTAACCAAGACTCCGGAATATGATGAGGAGTTCATTAAAGCCAATTCAGATTATGACAACAAGGCTGACTATGAAGCATCTGTAAAAGAAGATCTGATCAAAGAGAAGACTGAGACAGCAGAAAGCACAGCCAAGCAGACACTCTGGAGCGAAGTTGTCGAGAACGCTGAAGTCGTCAAGAACCCTAAGGGAGCCATCAAGCAGGAACAGGATGCCATCATCGAGCAGTACAAGCTTATGGCACAGAACTATAACATGGAGTGGGAAGAATTCCTTGAGACATACATGCAGTCAAATGAAAAGGACTTCAACAAGCAGGCAAAGACATACGCAAAGAGCGTGGTAAAGCAGAAGCTCGTTCTTTACGCTATCGCTGACGCAGAGGGTATCAAAGTCACGAACAAGGAATACAAGAGCAGACTTAAGGAAATGCTTTCCAACGCCGGCATGACAGAGAAGCAGTTCAAAGAACAGTACAACATGACCATTGAGGAATATGCTGAGCAGAACGATTTCAAGGCTAACTTCCTGAGTGAGAAAGTCAACGATTTCATCTACAAGAACGGCAAGGCTGTAGATGCCAAGGAAGCTGCTGAAGATGAGCACGACCACGATCATGATCATGAAGAAGAGGACGGGGAGTAATTCCTGACAGTCCTGAGGAAAAGAATGAATAAGGACACAGGCCGTAAGGCCTGTGTTTTTTTGTGTCGGATGGTAAAGACGTGACACACAAGATGTGCCATATTTATTAAGAATAATTTAGTTAAAAAATGTCATTTTTTATTTGAAAACATACAAAATGTAGTATAATGACGTTGGGAGCGAAGTCCTGAGTGCTTTTTGTAATACATATATTATCTATATGTAGTGGCACTACGGAATCGCAGTTGGGGTTTTGACAAGAGAGGTTAGAGAGATGAAGTGTCCATATTGCAATTACGAGGATACCAAGGTGATCGATTCGCGTCCTACAGAGGATGGCCACGCGATCAGAAGAAGACGCGGCTGCGAGAAATGCGGCAAGCGTTTCACTACTTATGAGAAAGTAGAAGAATCGATCATAATGATCGTGAAGAAGGACGGCAGCCGTGAGGCATTTGACCGCGGAAAGCTGATGAACGGCATAATCAGAGCCTGTGAGAAGAGGCCGGTGCCGATGGCGACTATCGAGGAGATGGTAGACAGGATCGAGCGCGGGCTGAACAACCTCATGCAGAAGGAAGTCAAGAGCGACTTCATCGGCGAGCTTGTCATGGACGAGCTGAAGAAGGTCGATCAGGTGGCTTACATAAGATTCGCGTCGGTATACCGTCAGTTCACAGACGTGGAAACATTCACCAAAGAGATACAGAAGCTTCAGGGCAGTAAGTAAAGCCCGGAAAGTCATGGAGAATGGCATGGAAGATAATATTCTCAGAATAGCGATCGACGGCCCGTCCGGAGCCGGTAAGAGCACGATCGCAAAGATTGTCGCGGAAAGAATGGGTGTCGATTATATCGATACGGGCGCGATGTACAGGGCGATCGGCCTTAAGATGCTTAACGAGGGAGTCGGTCAGGACGAAGAGTCAGAAGCCGCGAGGAAAGAAGTCCTGGACAGGACGGATATCGATTTTGACGGCGGGATCGTGACGCTTGACGGCGAGGACGTCAGCGGCAGCATCAGGACGCCCGAGATCTCCAAGGCGGCGTCGGATTATTCCAGATTCCCTGAAGTCAGGGAGAAACTTGTCGCGATCCAGAGAGAGATCGGCCACAGGAAGAGCGTGGTGATGGACGGCCGCGACATAGGAACGAACGTCTTCACTGACGCGCAGTACAAGTTTTTCCTGACGGCTACTCCTGAAGAAAGAGCAAGGCGCCGTGTGAAGGAGCTCCTCGAGAAGGGGCAGGACGTGAATTACGAAGACACACTGGCGGATATCAAGCAGCGCGACTATAACGACACACACCGCAAGCTCAATCCGCTCAGGAAGGCAGACGACGCGGTAGAGATCGATACTACAGACATGACGATCGAGGAAGTCGCGGGTGCGATCCTGGACGCCATTGCAGGCAGGAAAGAAGCATGAATTAAGAACTGATTATACAAAGGG
>CAYMBU010000027.1:8664-15002 GCA_964388765.1 uncultured Eubacterium sp. | reverse complement strand
TTAAAGCTGGTTGCGAAATCTAAAATTCCTTCAGCACAAAGCTCACCTCCCACAACCTCCCTTAGCTTGTATCACTGACCCGCTTCACTTGATATCCGTCAATATATTTCCGCAGATATTCTTGATGCCATTCAACATGGCATTGAACGCATCACTCCGCTGCCGCCGCTTTCTTTCTCTTCATCAATAAACTCATAGTCTCGACCAACCCCAAATAGTAAAATCGTTTTCTCGCTTTGCCCAAAATAGTAAAATCGTTGACTCGTTTTCTGAAATAGTAAAATCGTAGCCACGCCACTGCTCCTTGACCAGTTCCCTCAGACATAAAAAGAGGGCTCCCATCACACCGAGCACGCTCTGCTCCCGGTGACGGAAACCCCAGTAAATCAGGCTTTTTCAGCCCTTTTTCTTCAAGAATGTGTTAGTAGACAGACGGTCTCGATGTGTCCGGTGTGCGGGAACATGTCCACTGGTGTCGCTTTTACAAACTCATAGCCTTTTGCCGTCAGGAATTTCACATCTCTGGCAAGTGTCGCCGGGTCGCAGGATACATACACAATACGTTCCGGTGAAACAGTAACTACCGCCTGAAGCAGCTTCTCATCGCACCCGGCTCTCGGCGGATCCAGGACCGCGACATCTGCCGACTCTGTCACCTGCTTCGCAAACCATTCGTTAGTCCCCTCTTCGGGATCAGCAAAATCTCCTGTGGCACCTTCATCGGATGCTCCAACTATTTCCGGCAGTATATCTTCTGCTGCTCCACAAAGATATCTTGCGTTTATCACACCGTTTATCACAGCATTCCTGTTGGCATCGAGCACGGCGCTTTTGTTCGACTCAATTCCGAGCACGCTTATCGTATCGTCCATGCGGTCTTCCAGGAACAGGCCTATGCTCCCGACACCGCAGTACAGGTCAAGCACAGAGTCACCCGGCGATAACTGCGCATACTCGAACACTTTGTCATACAGTCTTACCGTCTGCACCGGATTGACCTGATAAAACGAAAGCGGCGATATCTCAAACTTTACGCCATCCAGCTGCTCGTCGACCGTTTTCTTCCCGGCGATAAGAACTGGAAGGCCTTTCTCCGTAACAATGTATACGCTCTCAAGGCTCCATGTCACGTACTTGTTCTCCAGCCTCCTTATCTGAGCGTCTATCATGTCGATAAGATCATCAGCATTCGGTATGCTTGCCCCGTTTATCTCAAACACCACCATAACTTCACCCGTAGCGAAGCATGAGCGGACTATCATGTCCTTGAGAAGACCCTTCTTCGCTTTACTGTCAAAGCAGGAAAGGTGTTCCTGCAGCATGAACGTCCTCAGCGAAGAAGCAGCGGCTGATGCGGGAGGAGCCTGTATCTTACATACTGGACAGTCCACTATATCGTGCGAGCCTGCCTTGTAGAACCCCACGAGAGGAGTATTTTCATCCTGCCATCCGACCTGGAACGTGACCTTGTTCCTGTACCGGAAAGGCTCGTCCATGCCGATCGTCTGATCGACATCAGGATCGTCGAGACCCCCTATCCTCCTGAGGTCCTGCACTATCTGAGCGCGCTTTATCTCAGTCTGCTTCTCATACGCGAGCTCACAGTACTGACATCCTCCGCATTCGCTTAAGTCACAGAAACTCGCCGTACGATATGGAGATGGCTCAAGTATCTCCACAGCCTCTGCCTCTGAGTATCTCTTCTTCGCTCTGTAGCACTCGGCAAGCACAGTATCTCCCGGAAGCGCGCCGCGCACAAAGACAGCTGCGCCGTCTTCACTGTGCCCGACTCCCATGCCGTGAGCCGTCATGTCCGTTATGTATATCTTTTCTGTATCGCCTTTTTCCATATCCGCTTCCTATTTCCTATGCTCCCTGATCCACGCCAATATATCTTCACGTTTCATACTTCCATCCGCAGTGCCAAGCCCCAGCCTTATGACATCGTCATCCGTCGCTTCGATCCGTATGCCGTTCAGTTCAAGAAAACTCAGCATTACATAGACTCCTATCCGCTTATTGCCATCGACAAAGGCATGATCAGAAATAAGAGAATACGCTAGACTTGCGGCTTTTTCCTCTTTGGACGGATACAGTTCCTCACCGCCGAAAGTAGCAAACGCATTCTCTATGGCAGAATCCAGAAGTCCTTCATCTCTGACCCCCACACTGCCTCCTGTAGCATCTGCCATGAGCTGGTGAAGCAGCTTTACTTTCTCCCTGCTGAACTTTATCATTTTGCAAGCTCCCTGAACGCGCCTATATATTTATTCAGTATTCTCTTTGTGACGATATCAAACTTCTCATCCTCACTCAGATCAAGAAGATAATCATTGTCTTCAAGATCTACTACAAGAAATTTCGGCTTGTTGTTTCTGAACACGACTGCTTCACCTTTCATGTCAGCCGCTTTCGCAACAGCAGAGAAATTCTGATTTGCCTGTGTCATGGAAAAAATCGTATCTGTGTCGATATACATAGTAATATCCCTCATATTCATAGTATAAATATATCCTATTTTTATTATATTCTACAGCTTATTCCTGTCAAGGCCCTGTACCACAAAAAAGAGCGGCATGCCGCCGCTCTTTTATTTTCCCGGTATGATTTTGATGTCACAAAAGTACCGCTACCTTTTCTTGTACAGTATCAGTTCCGGATCTGATCCGCCTTCTCCGTACGTGCACACCAGTATGAAATCCATGTTAGCCAGGATGCCGAAGCACCTATCGCCGCCGAATTCAGGCTCCAGCTGATTTCCAAGATACGTAGTCTGATCATTCAGGAATTTCACATTTATCCCGCTCGGGAGCCTGTATTCAAGATTGACGAACTTCCCGACAAGAGCATTCAGCTTTTTTACCTCGGGCATACCTACGATATGAAGGTCATTGATCTCTTTGATCAGCTGTTTCTTGAATTCCTCGAACTGCCCGTCGTCACTAAGCTCATCATATCTCTTCCAATAGTCCAGCTTAGGCAGCGTGTCCTTCATATACGCGCGGGCCTCCGCTTCCGAAAAGTTCTCACTTACCATGTTCTTCACGCAGACATCGATAAGATCATCCATGTTGCTGTAAGTATAGTGCCCATCCGCATAGCACCATTTGCAGTAATCCTCATTATAGGCTCCGTCAGGCTCTTTGCTGATCATACTGTCTTCACTCAGAGGCATTCCGCAGCATTGGCATACAAGCTGACGCGGGCTTCCGAGAAGCGTATTGATAGACACATCATATTCCTTTGACAAAAGCTTCAGCGTCTCTGTGTTTGGCTGTGTTTCTCCATTCTCCCAGCGGCTCACCGCCTGCCTTGTCACCATTACACGCTGAGCCAGCTCATCCTGCGAAAGAGCATGTTCCTCTCTGAGCTTCTTCAATATATCCCTTGTTTCCATAGACGTGCACTCCTTTCTTCCCTCTTCAAGACGATTATGTAGCAAATACCGGGCAAAAACAAGCAACTATCTGTTGCTGCATCAGAAAAGCGGCGCACATGTCGCCGCTTATAAACTGATTATTTACCGGCCGCGCCTGAAGCGCCGGACTTCACTATACTCTTCCGCTTGGATCTGCGCCTCTTTGCTCTTCACGTTCTTCATAGTGATGCGCATCTTCGAGTACGAGATCTTTCATCTTCATCAATCTTGTCTTGGTGTCTCTGTCGTTCTCCTCAAGCTTCATAGAGATGTACTTGATGTTCGTTTCACATTCAGGGATAACAACATATTCAAGAGCGTTTACACGTCTTCTCGTCTTCTCTATCTCATCAGCCATGAGTTGACACGCCTTTTCCTTTTCGGCGAGCTCAAGCATGTCCGGGAGGACGTCCGCGAGAGACTTCATGGCGTAATCAAGGTCACCTGAAGTAAAGGCGAATCCATATGAGTAGATGTCGTTAGGGTCCGCAGTCCTTGTCTTTATCTCAAACTGCGGGATGTTGACGCTCATCACGTTCTTCGTCTTCATTTCCAGGCTGACCTTCTGTTTAGGTGCCATCAGAGCTGTATTCAGGGTATATTCATCCATTCCAGCCTTTGCGATAACGAAATTGGTGTTCGCTGCACTGATGCCGGCTTCGACTTTCTTCCTGAGCTCCATATTCTCTTTTACCATGATCATGAACTGGCGCATCAGCTCGTCACGCTTGTCCTTAAGGAGCTTATGCCCCTTCCTCGCGATCTGAAGCTTGTGCTTGATGCGCGACAGCTCCATCCTGGTCGGGATTATCTGACTTGATGCCATATTATTCCTCTTATATTATTTCTTCTCGTAGTATTCGTCGAGCCACTTGTCGCTGATCCTCTTGAGCTCACTTCTAGGAAGTATCCTCAGGAGTTCCCAGCCAATGTCCAGTGTTTCCTCGATCGAACGGTCTGTATCGTATCCCTGGTTAACGTATTTTGCTTCAAATTCATCAGCGAATTCCGCGTACTTAAGGTCGATCTCTGTGAGAGCAGCCTCGCCAAGGATCGTCATGAGTTCTTTCGCGTCTTTTCCTCTTGCGTAAGCGGCGAACAGCTGGTTCATCGTATTGGCGTGGTCGCCTCTTGTCTTGCCCTCACCGATACCCTTATCCTTAAGTCTTGAAAGAGACGGCAGTACGTTGATAGGAGGCTTGAGTCCTTTTCTGTAAAGGTCTCTCGACAGGATGATCTGTCCCTCTGTGATGTAACCGGTAAGGTCCGGGATAGGATGCGTCTTATCATCCTCAGGCATCGACAGGATAGGTATCATCGTGATACTTCCGTTCTTTCCGACCTGTCTTCCCGCTCTTTCATATATCTGAGCAAAGTCCGTGTACATGTATCCAGGATAACCACGTCTTGCGGCTACTTCCTTACGCGCTGCGGATACCTCACGGAGAGCGTCGGCATAGTTCGTGATATCAGTCAGGATAACGAGAACGTGCATATCCTTTTCGAACGCAAGGTATTCAGCTGCTGTAAGCGCCATTCTCGGGGTGGAGATACGCTCTACCGCAGGGTCATTAGCGAGGTTCACGAACATGACTGTTCTATCGATAGCGCCTGATTCTGTGAATGAGTTTACGAAGAAGTTCGACTCTTCGAATGTGATACCCATTGCTGCGAATACTACGGCGAACTTCTCGTTCGTCCCCCTTACTTTAGCCTGCTTCGCGATCTGGGCCGCAAGCTGTGCGTGAGGAAGTCCTGAAGCTGAGAAGATAGGCAGTTTCTGCCCTCTTACCAGTGTATTCAGTCCGTCGATAGCAGATATTCCTGTCTGTATGAACTCGGCCGGATATACTCTTGCTGCAGGGTTCATAGGAAGTCCGTTGATGTCTCTTCTCTCTTCCGGAAGGATCTCAGGCTTTCCGTCGATAGGACGTCCCATACCATCAAAAACTCTTCCGAGCATGTCTTCGGAAACTCCGAGCTCCATGCTTCTTCCGAGGAATCTTACTTTACTTGAATCGAGATTGATGCCGGCTGAATTCTCGAAGAGCTGCACCATGGCGTTGCTCCCGTTGACTTCCAGGACTTTGCACCTTCTCTTTTCTCCATTGGAGAGTTCTATCTCGCCAAGTTCGTTATATGTTACGCCTTCGACTCCGCGCACCATCATCAGAGGTCCGGCGACTTCCTGTATCGTTCTGTATTCCTTAGGCATTACAGATCCTCCTTCTCAAAAGCGGCATCGATCTCTTTATCGAGTTCTTCCGATACTTCTTTATATTTCTCTTCTACCTGATCTTCAGGCGTATATTTGAATCTGCCGATTGCTTCTCTTACAGGCATGGAGATCAGCTTATTCATATCCGCTCCGCCTTCGAGAGCTTTTACAGATTTCGCATAGAAGCTCATTACCAGCTTCATCATTATGTACTGCTTCCTGAGCGATGAGTACGTGTCGACCTCATCGAACGAGTTCTGGTTCAGGAAGTCCTCACGGATGGATCTTGCAGCTTCCATCTTCAGCCTGTCGCCAGGAGAAAGCGCATCCATACCTACCATCTGAACGATCTCGTTCAGTTCTGACTCTTCCTGAAGCAGTCTCATCATATCCTGACGTCCATCCTGCCAGTCACTCTCAACTTCTTTATTGAACCATTTGCCCATGTCGTCGAGATAGAGTGAGTAGCTCGTCAGCCAGTTGATGGCCGGGAAGTGTCTCTGATACGCAAGGTTGGAGTCAAGTCCCCAGAACACCTTTACGATACGGAGCGTAGCCTGTGATACAGGCTCTGATATGTCTCCGCCCTGAGGGGATACAGCTCCGATAACGGAAAGTGCGCCTTCTCTTCATTCCTTACCCACTGAGATCACCTGACCTGCTCTCTCATAAAACTCTGCAACCCGGCTTCCGAGGACTCCA
>CAYMBU010000027.1:0-8654 GCA_964388765.1 uncultured Eubacterium sp. | reverse complement strand
TCACGGAGAGCCTCAGCCCATCTCGATGTGGAGTCAGCCATCAGAGCTACGGAATATCCCATATCGCGGAAGTATTCTGCGATCGTTATACCTGTGTAAATAGAAGCTTCACGAGCTGCTACCGGCATGTCTGATGTATTGGCGATCAGAACCGTTCTCTGCATCAGTGATTTGCCTGTCTTAGGGTCGATCAGCTCAGGGAACTCGTTAAGTACGTCTGTCATCTCGTTTCCACGCTCGCCGCACCCGATGTAGATGATGATGTCGGCTGCCGCCCACTTGGCGAGCTGGTGCTGTATTACTGTTTTGCCCGATCCGAAAGGTCCAGGTACCGCCGCGGTGCCGCCCTTTGCGATAGGGAAGAACATGTCAATTACACGCTGACCTGTTACAAGAGGCTCGTCAGGCTGCAGCTTGACTCTGTACGGACGGCTCCTTCTTACAGGCCATTTCTGCATGAGCCTGACCTGTTTATCGCCGTCTTCTGTCTCGATCGTAGCTACTGCCTCGTCGACTGTGAATGCGCCGGCGTCAATATCTTTTACCTTTCCCTTTATTCCATAAGGCACCATGATACGCTGTTCTACGATCTCAGTTTCCTGAACGGTACCTATGATATCGCCTTCTTCTACTTCATCGCCCACCTTAACACAAGGCTTGAAGTCCCAGTTCTTTTCTCTGTTAAGAGAATATACCTGGATACCTCTCTTAAGGTTGTTTCCGGATACCTTCATGATCTCTTCAAGAGGTCTCTGTATGCCGTCGTAAATACTTCCGATGAGTCCCGGCCCAAGCTCTACTGACATAGGGACGCCTGTGGATACCACCGGCGCGCCAGGCCCGAGTCCTGAAGTCTCTTCGTATACCTGGATCGAAGCCTGATCCCCGTGCATCTCGATGATTTCGCCTGTCAGCTTCTCATCGCTCACGCGGACCACGTCGTACATGTTGGCGTCGCGCATGCCTGTCGCTATGACAAGCGGTCCGGCTACCTTTTTTATCGTACCTGTACTGCTCATTTTAGGTTGATTCCTTTCCTGGTAATATGTTTATCTTATTATCTATTCTTCTTTTCCGAACAGGATGTCCGACCCCACCGCCTTTTCAACAGACAGGTGGACGTCTCTTACGCCTTCTCCTGTGTTTCCGGATACGCCCGGTATCTGGATAATCGCAGGGAGAAGCTCATCCCTGTATTTATCGATCTGTTCGTGAAGCTCTGCCGCAAGCTTCTCTGTTATATATATGACAGCGTAGTCTGATTCGGCAAGCTCTTTCAGCTTTCTCCTGGCCTCATCGCCCTCGACCGGGAATACATCAAAGCCCAGAGCGGCAAATCCGTATATGCTGTCATGATCTCCCATAACACCTATCTTATACATACATCTGCCTTACCCTTTCTCTGATGCTCTCGTCCGGAAGGCCGTTTGCCTTGCCTGTAAGTATCAGCCGGACTGTCTTGATCTCATTCTGTCTCGCTATTACGTAAGCGATCACGGGACCTATCGTAAATGTCTCATATTTCTGCGGCTGCAATGATTCTATGATCTTATCGTCGCACCATCTCTCAAAGGCCGACGGACTCTTTGAAAGCTGATCGCATGCGTCTCTGTAATCCGTCGTTGAAAGAAGTTCTCTTACCGCGTCCTCTCCCTGCGCCGCTGCTTTTGCAAGAGCCGCGGCACTCAGGCTCTCAGTATCGACGAGCGCCTGCATCAGGAAATCCTGCGACTTGCCTGTCCTCGCCGAACGTATAGCTGTTTTGATATCCGCCACACACGCGATGCTCTCGGCATAGTCACAGATAACGCCGTATCCTTCTTTCTTTGCCTTCCTACCGGCTTCAAGCACTGCTTCCAGGCATGCCTTGTCGATTATGATGTCGCAGAGCTGGCCGTCTCCTGTATGGAGAAGCGTATCGTATGCCTTCTCGGCTGCATCCTTCATATTATCCGGCAGTCTGTCAAAGTCTCTGTTCCTGACGATCTCAGAAAGGTCGCTTCCGGAAAGAGCAGTCCCCTCGTAATAGATGTCGGCGCCTGCATTGCCTGTCGCCGCCTCCTTGACAGCAGCTTTGAGATTCTGGAATTCCTTCGGAAGTGAAAGCACGTCAAAATGCTTCATATCAATATGAAGATCTCTTACTACTTCCCAGATTTTCTCTTCCTCGCGCGCAAGTATGGCTTCTGCGTCTCCTGTCGTCTCTGCGCCGCCCCAGCCTCTTTCCTCCAGGAAGTGGATACACTGTTCCTCATCCTGGCAGGAGATGAGCTGCTCGACCGCGCTGCCGGTAAGAAGACTGTTCTCCAGCGCTCTTATCCTTGCCACTGCGTAGGTATATTCTTCTGCCATGTGTCGTTAACTCCTATGAAAACAGGATAGTCTGGACCAAGTCCGTAAGGTCGTCCTTTTTCTCCGCAAACAAAGCATCGAGAGTACAGTTCTCTTCGATCCCGCCATAGCTGAGTATGAATCCCGGACCGATCTTTCTGCACTCATTGGAGATGCTCAGATCTCCGCCATGCTTCTTTGCAAGCTCCTTGACTTCAAATGAAAAGCCCTGCGGGATACGGTCATGATCGTGTTCTGAAAAATAGATCACGCCCTCGCCCTCTCTGATGTTTTTATCCATGAGTCTGAGAAGAAGGTTGAAGTATTCGCGGTTATTCAGACTGAGAATCCTTTTCCTTGCCTCATTTATCACATCTCCGATGATCTCCTGCTTTGCGGCAAGGATCCTGGTCCTGTGTTCGAGGTCTATGGATGAGTCAACTCTTTCGCTGTAAGCTTTTACTTCCGCTTCAGCCTTCGCCTGAGCTTCTCTGGCGATCTCGTCAGCTTCTCTTACGGCTTCTGATTTGATCTCGCCGGCCTTATCCTCAGCTTCCTTCATCTTCTCAGCTGCGGTCTCTTCTGCGTCACGGAGTATCCTGTCTCTGATCTTTTCTAATCCTGACATTTAATGACTCCTGATTTATCTTATACTTCGATAGCTGTTACTGAAAGGATAGAGATAAGCAGCGCCAGAATAGCGTAAGTCTCTACCATAGCAGGGAAAAGCATAGCTTTACCGAACTGATCCGGCTTCTTGGCTACGATGCCGATGGAAGCTGCAGATGTCTGACCCTGAGCTCTTCCGGAGATCAGGCCTACGACTGCGATCGGAAGGCAGGCCGCAAGGATGAGCAGTCCTGTGTTGGTATCGATCGAAGCCGCTCCTCCTCCGAGGAGACCGATCTTGGAAAGTGTGATAAATCCAACGAGAAGTCCATAGATGCCCTGTGTACCAGGAAGCAGCTGCATGATCAGTACCTTTGCGAATTTGCTCGGGTCTTCAGTTACGACTCCGGCAGCCGCACGTCCGGCAATACCTACTCCGATCGATGATCCCGCGCCTGCAAGAAGTACCGCGAGTGCCGCGCCAAGAAGCGCATAAACCATTCCTAGTGTCATTTACATTTCCTCCTTAACTTCTACATATTTAGTATCTTGTTCAAACGGCTCCAGAGGTCTCCCTCCGCCGTCATAGAATTTCCCAAAGAATTCAACGAACTGAAGTCTGTTCGTATGAACGTAAGCTCCGAGAATATTTATTGCCATGTTCATCGAGTGTCCGATAAGGAACACTATTATGAACAGTATAGCCCCTACTACTCCGCCTCCTGCCATGGAGCCCATCTGGTTGACTACGGAAGCGATGACTCCTGTAGCGAGTCCAAGGGCAAGAAGCCTTGAATATGACAGTACATCAGACAGCCAGCTCGTAACGCCGTATACGTCGTACAGGCCGAGCGCCAGCCTGAGCACCGGATTCTTGTGATCTCTTCCCGACATGAGCACCAGCCCGAGCGCGCCGCCTGCCGCGAGCACTTTCGCGACCATGTTTACTGCCGGCGGGAACGAGATATCTATCTGTGATATCGACTTGAATATCTCTGACGGAATAAGCATCATCAGAAGACCGATAAGGAATACATACCAGAGCACGACGTCGCAGAAGAAATCAAGTGTCTTCCCGTCGCGGAGCTCTTCGTATCCTTTGATCGCTAGGCCGACGAACAGATGGACGATTCCGAACGCGAGGCACCATATCAGGAGCCGCATCGGATCCTCAAGCGGTACGAACCAGAGAGCCGGTACTGTCACGGTCTTATGGAAGAACGTTTCCGCAACTACTGTTATGACGTCGCCGAAGTATCCTCCGAACATTACTCCCCAGAAAGTCGTAGACATCCCGCAGAACATGAACAGCTTCAGCTGCTTGCGCATCCCTTCGTCCATACGCTTGTATTTCCACAGCAGTACGGCGCAGGCTATCGTCATTACCAGCCCGTATGCCGCGTCTGAAAGCATCAGTCCGAAGAAGAACACATAGAAGAACGACATGATCGTCGTCGGGTCGAACTCATGTCTTCCCGGCAGTCCGTATGACTGGACGACTCCCTCCATGCTTGATGAGAACCTGTTGTTCTTCAGAACAGTAGGCACATCCTCCTCTTCAGGGATATCTTCAACGTCGATCTCACAATCATACTTATCGCCGATGGCTTTTTCAACTGTGGCGACATGCCTTTCGTCGATATATCCGCTTACCACGAACGTCCTGTCTGTCTCAGGAATGTCTCCGATGACTTCGTACTTCTCAGAACGGAGCCTGTAGTAATCGCCAAGTCTCTTCAGGTCTTCTCTGTATTCAGAAAGTCCGGCTATCTCTTCCGCGGCTCTTTCTATATCCTGTTCTTCCTTCTCCGTCTCTTCTCTGAGTTTCTTTATCTCTTCAGCAGGAGGAAGCCCTGACGATGCTGCCGGCTTGGTGAATCCTGCAGCCCTTAATGCGGCCTCGACACGTTCCGCGTCGTCCTTCATGCAGATCACAGAGATGTACTTCGCCTCGTTATCCTCTTCAAGGATATCGACACAGCACGGAAGCGGCTCTGCCTCAGTCTCATCCTCAGTATCCTGCCGGTCCGCAGACTCTATCACCGCATAGATCTGATCCTGATCACATTCAGGCGGCATAGTTCCCAGCAGAAGTGCAGTAGCTTCTGTTTCCTGCGGTTCCTGTGTCAGAGGAGTCCCGAGAAGCTTCCACGGCGCAAGCTGTTCCTCCTGAGCCGCAAGCCTCTGACATACTGCCTTCTTCTCAGATATCTTTTTCGACAGGCCTACGATATACCCTGCTGTCTCCAGAAGAACGGATGCCTTGCTCTCTGTCTGCAGGTAGTCTTCCTTCTGTATCAGCTCTTTCCCTTCAAGCGAAGAAAGAACCGACGTCTTCTCGGGGGAATATTCCTCCAGTACATCCAGCGCCTGTTCTGTAAGTCTTACATTATTATCAAAACCCTGACGGTCTTCTCTTGTATCGATCTTTGTAAAGCCTTCAGGCTCCAGCTGATGCATTTCCATGATGCCGAGCGCCTGAAGCTTCTCAAGGATCGGTTTTCTGTCTTTTCTTAATGCGGTGATGCTTATCCTCCGCATCTTCAAAACTGCCATAAATCGTCCTTCTTATTATCAGTCAATGAGATCCTGGATGACAGCGCTGACCGCTCTTTCTTTCCTGGAATCTGCCTTTGCGGCAAGTTCCTGGATCTCGCGGTCGATCTGCTTGTCAGCCATCTCTCTTGCTTTTTCACCGCGTGCTTCCGCGGCTTTCTTCAGGTTGCCGGCAGAGTCGCCTGCATCAGAGACCGCTTTGCTCTTAAGAGTTTCCGCGTCATTCTCAGCTTTACTGATCAGATCCTTCCCGGACTCCTCTGCCTTGCTTATTATCTCAGCAGCCTGTCCTTCTATTTCTCTGATCACTTTTACAGTTTCCTCTACCATACGATATGCTCCTTTTTTGCTCCTGCAAAAAAACAATAAACACAGTTATTTTAACTCTTTTTGCCACATCATTCAAGTCATGGACGCAATAATTACATCCCCGCCGGCACTGCTGCCTGACGGGGACTGTCGATTCATATATTCTTTGCGGCTTCCATTATGCGCTTCAGTCTGTTGTTTATACCCGATTTCTTAAGCGGCGGATCCATCATCTCGCCAAGCTCCACGAGGCTTGCTTCCGGGTGTTCCACCCTCAGCTCCGCAACCTCTGCCAGCTTGTCTGACAGGATCCCTATCTTGCCTGAATCCTTCAGCTTCCGGATCGCCGCGATCTGTTTCTCTGCCGCAAGGATCGTCCTGTCAGTATTCGCGCTGTCACAGTTCGTAAGACGCACTGCCTGACTGACGACTTCTTTCTCGATCCTCGTGTTCTCAAACCTGAGCACCTGTGAATCCGCGCCCATGAGTGCCAGAAGATCGCTTATGTATTCTGACTTCTTCATGTAGACCACGTACTTGTCTTTTCTCGTGGTGATCTTCCCTTCCAGGTCCTCGAATGTTCCGATGAGCCTTCTCAGGTCATGGGCAAGCTGCTCGTGCTCGAGCGTGAAATCAAGATGGTACTCCTTTGACGGATCAGATACAGAACCACATGCGAGGAACGCGCCGCGCAGATATGACTTCCTGTCGCACTTTTTCTTTACGATATCCTGATATATGCCGTCTGAAATGTAATTCGACCCCTCTTTTACAAGCAGTATCCCCGTTTCCCGGAGGATAGACTCGCTTTTCATATCAGGGTCTATGGTAAGAGAATAAATATACCCTTTATGGAGCGCGCCGCCCCTCTCTATCTCAAGTCCCGCGTCAACCTTAAAATACTGCTTGATCAGTTTCTTATAGTGCCGCGCCACGGCAGCGTTATCAGTCGAGCAGACGATCCGAAAGCGCCCGCCGCCCGCCAGCCTGAGGCTCCCCGCTATTCTGAGGAATCCTGCTATTTCCGCAAGCTGACAGCACTTCTTTTCCACGGAAGTACGCGAAAGTTCATTCTTTGTTTCAGCAGAAAATGACATCGGCTAGTGCTCCCTGTGCTCTACGTTAACGCGGTAGCCTTCCTCGCTGAATATCCTCCCCAGCTCGTTTGCGACCGCTACTGATCTGTGCTGTCCGCCCGTGCATCCTACCGCTATGCTAAGATTGTATTTCCCTTCTTTTATATAATGCGGTACCAGTGTCTTCATCATACCGTCGACCTCGGCAATAAACTCTTTAGTGACATCCTGCTTAAGCACATACTGCGCAACTTTTTTGTTGTGGCCTGTAAGCTTCTTAAGGCTCGGGATATAGAACGGGTTAGGTATGAACCTCATGTCGAATACCATGTCGACTCCCTGCGGAATACCGAACTTGTATCCGAACGACATGATATTGAAAGTAAACATCGTCCCGCCGTCGAGTCCCTCGTATATCCTGCTCATCTCAGCAAAAAGGTCAGCCTGCTTCATGTGTGTGGTATCGATGATATGTTCGGCTTTTCTCCTGAACGGCTCAAGCAGATCTCTTTCCTTCTGTACTACTTCACGCGTCGTGATCCCTCCGTTCTTGTTCAGAGGGTGCGTACGGCGCGTCTCGTTATATCTCTTGACAAGCGTATCGTTTGAAGCTTCTATAAACAGGATGCCTGCGTCGACAGACGGACTGTTCTCAAGTTTTTCCAGAGCGTCAGCAAGGCCTTCAAGAAAATGATGGCTCCTGATATCCACGACAAAAGCCACCTTCTGGATGCTCCTGTTCTCAAATGCATCAAGCTCCAGAAAGTTTCCTATCATTGAAGGCGGCATATTATCTATGCAGTAATACCCGTGATCCTCGAACCAGTCAGCTGCCTGTGTCTTTCCGGCGCCTGACAGTCCTGTTACTATCACTACGGTTGTTCTTCCATCTTCTGCCATTGTCTGCTCCTTCCTGCCCTTCAGCCCGCTTTTACTTTCTCTCTATGTTGACTATCCTTTCGGGATCAAGTCCTGCCTCAAATGCTCTCTCCAGCCCTTTCAGATAGCTTCCCACCCGATTCGGCGTGTGGGCGTCGCTTGAGATCACGAACTTTACATCCTCCTCCATGGCAATCTTTATCTCTTCTGTAGTGAGATGCATATGCCATGTGTTTATCTCCATCCAGGTATCTGTCTCGGCGCACACTTTCGCGATCTCTCTTATGTCTACCGGGCCTTTGTCCCCCGGATGTGACAGTATCCTCAGATCATTCTCGCGGAGCGCTTTGATATACATCTCTGTATTTATCTCTCTCTGCTTCTCATACCTGTCTGAGGTCTCCATGCCGATCCCGTTGTTGCCGCCGTTCTGGTAATGGTTCCTTGCGAGGATCCAGTTCTCAGCGGCGTGGCACCCCATGACTCCGTAATGGAATCCGCCGATAAGGAAGTCGAATTTCTTCGCTTCCTCCGGATTGATGTCCAGATGATTCCCCTTGTCTGTCAGATTTGCCTCACAGCTCATCCAGAGCTTTATTTCCGGGTGTCTCTTCTGCGCCTCGTCTATGTCTCTTCTGAGATCGTCGAATTTATTTCTTTTGATGCCGTAGAACACATGCCCGGGTCCGTGATCTGATATCGCGAGCTCTTTCAACCCTCTTCTGACCGCGGCCTGCACATTCTCCTCGACAGTGCCCTTACCGTGCGGCCTTATGAAACCGTGCGAGTATGTCGTGTGCGTATGATAATCAAAGACCATCCTGTAGCCGTTTATCATTTCTTCTATGTCGTACCTTACTCGTCGTCTCCTACTATCCTTCCTTCAGGCTCCAG
>CAYMBU010000026.1:0-16241 GCA_964388765.1 uncultured Eubacterium sp. | reverse complement strand
GAACGCGGATCTTATTCTGGCTGCAGCACTTCCGCCGAAGGTCGTAGGGTTCTCCGTTATGAACAGCATGCTCAAGTCGGCGGGATTCAACATACGGAAGGTATGAGAATTATTACATCTGGTAAAACCGTGGTCACTGATAACCACGGTTTTTGCTTTTTGTGACCATGGTTTCATTATATCTTCCGTGACACCGGCTTTGTTATATGCTAAAATAAAGCAGGACTGAAAGCCGGTCCGGGGGCATTGGCGAAATACTTGCATCAAGATCAGAAAGGATCAGAAAAATGGTAATCGCAATGGCATGTGACCACGCGGGATATCCGCTGAAGATCACGATCAAGGAACATCTTAAATCAAGAGGGATCGACGTTGTCGACCTTGGTACAGACTCAGAAGATCCTGTAGATTATCCTGTCTACGGAAAGAAGCTGGGCGAATACGTTGCAGCCAAAAAGGCAGACCTCGGCGTAGCTGTATGCGGAACAGGGATCGGCATCTCGATGGCATGCAACAAGGTAAAGGGAATCAGATGCGCGCTCTGCACATCGGTAGAGATGGGACAGAAGGCAAAGCAGCATAATAACGCGAACATTCTCGCACTGGGCGGAAGGACGACAGACCCTGAGCTCGCAGTGAAGATCGTGGACGCATGGCTTAGTGAATCATTCCTCGGACAGCATCATACGAGACGTATCGAGATGCTGGATGAGATGTAGATTTTTACAGGAGGAAAGCAAATGAGTAAGGTTTATGTTTTTGATCATCCGCTGATCCAGCACAAAGTTTCAATGATGCGTGACAAGAACACGACGACTAAGGACTTCCGCCAGCTGGCACAGGAAGTAGTCACGCTGATGACATTCGAGGCTACGAGAGATCTTCCGCTTAAGGAAGTTGAGATCGAGACTCCTATCTGCAAAGGCAAGTTCAACATGCTGGCAGGCGAAGACATCGCGATCGTTCCTATCCTGAGAGCAGGACTGGGATTCCTCGACGGAGTGCTTTCGCTCGTACCTAACGCAAAGGTCGGTTTCGTAGGACTTTACAGAGATCCTGAAACACATGAGCCTGTAGAATATTACTGCAAGCTTCCTGACGACATCAGCAAGCGTAAGGTATTCGTAGTAGACCCTATGCTCGCAACAGGCGGAAGCGGAGCTGACGCGGTACAGTTCATCAAAGACAAGGGCGCGAAGGACATCAGTTTCATGTGCCTGATCGCAGCTCCTGAGGGAATCGCAAAGCTGCAGGAAGCTCATCCTGACGTAGACATCTACATCGCAGCCAAGGATGACCACCTGAACGAGAATGCGTACATCGTACCTGGACTCGGAGACGCAGGCGACAGACTTTATGGAACCAAGTAAGGTTTGCTTCGATTGTAACGGCGTTGCCGTAAGGAAGCAAACCTTGCGAGAACGCTGTAAACGACGCGTTCTCTAAAACTTTGCTTCGATTGTAACGGCCTTGCCGTAAGGAAGCAAACATTGCGAGAATGCTGTAAACAACGCATTCTCTAAATCCAGTTATAAGCTTGAAAAATATAAGTGCGGGAGAGTCAGCAGAAACCGACCCTCCCCATGTTTAAATTATTGATTATTGGAGGAATTTAATGAAGAGCCTTATACCAGACAGTGTAAGCAAGTATGACAACGTATACGACGTACTGAAAGAACGTGGATTCATCGAGCAGGTCACAGACGAGGAAGCGGTAAGGAAGCTCCTTACGGAAAACAAGATCCGCTTCTACATCGGATTCGACCCGACGGCGGATTGTCTTCACGTCGGACATTTCATGCAGATCATCATCATGATGTACATGCTGAAATACGGCCACACTCCTGTCGCGCTTCTCGGCGGCGGCACCGGAATGGTCGGAGATCCGTCCGGACGTACCGACATGCGTAAGATGATGGACACCAAAACGATCGACGACAACTGTGAGAAGTTCAAGAAGCTGTTCGACCGCTTCCTTGAATTTGACGACGGCTGGAAGTATGAGGGCAACCGCGGCGTTTACGAGCCGGGCAAGCAGAACAGAGATCCGGAGCCGGGCAAGGCCATAAGCGTGAACAATGCAGAATGGCTGAGACCGGTCAACTACATTGAATTCGTGAGAGAGATCGGCAGGTACTTCAACGTCAATACGATGCTGCGCTCTGAAGCGTTCAAGCAGCGTATGGCAAGAGAAAGCGGACTGTCATTCCTCGAGTTCAACTACATGCTTATGCAGGCGTATGACTTCATGGTACTTTCCAGGGATGTCGACGTGAAGATGGAATTCGGCGGAAACGACCAGTGGTCCAACATCATCGCCGGAGTCGACCTTACCAGAAAGATGCTGGATAAGGAAGTCTACGGCATGACATTCTCGCTCCTTACCAACAGTGAAGGCAAGAAGATGGGCAAAACCGCGAAGGGCGCACTCTGGCTGTCTGCAGACAGATGCTCTCCGTTCGAATTCTTCCAGTATTGGAGAAACGTAGGCGACGCGGACGTCAATAAATGTCTCCGTATGCTTACTTTCCTTCCTATGGAAGAGGTCAACAGACTTTCATCTCTCGAGGGAGCTGAGCTGAACAAAGCCAAGGAGGTCCTGGCCTACGAGGTAACAAAGCTCGTACACGGCGAAGAAGAAGCAAAGAAGGCACTTGAAGGCGCCAGAGCCGCATTTGGCGGAGGAGCTCAGGATACGTCCAACATTCCTGCGGTCGAGATGGAGGCGGCAGCCTTTGACGGCGAGGGAATGGGACTTGTCAATCTCATCAGAGAGATCGGACTGGTACCGAGCAACGGCGAGGGATTCCGTACGATCAAACAGGGCGGCCTCACCGTTAACGACGAGAAAGTCGAAGATACACATAAGATGATCACAGCGGAAGACTTCAAGGATGGCGAGCTCGTGATCAGAAAAGGTAAAAAGAAATTCATTAAAGTAGTTTTGAAATAAAATGCTTACTGAAATATTTTATACCATATCAAAATGCGCGGAGCTCATGAGAGGGCTCCCGTATTCAGCCGGGGAACGGCCGAGGATAATATACAAACGCGGCGGCAAATGCTACATGACCGTAAAGGATGCTGACTTTTCTGCGCTTGAGCCGGAAGATATAATCGATATCACAGATCACGACAAGAGCCAGATTCCCGCGGCGGCGGCTTTGATGGAATCAAAGAAGCTGAACGCGATGATTCTGTGTGATCCGCCGTATACTGATATTTGCATCGCATCGCGTCATGAGATACCTGCCAGCCTGGACGACATGGCGCAGATCATCGGACCTGCCGTGAAGATAGTAGAGCCGGACGAAAGGCAGATATCCAGAGCTCTGACAAAGGCAACTGCCGTCATCGTGGAGAACAGCTGCCTGATAGTGGGTGGCCGAAATCTGCACGAAGCGTTCACCGCTTTGACGGTCGTGGAGAAATCGGCGGAGACCATGCTCAAGGCTCAGGTAATAGGCGGGGTGAAACCGCTCGGGCTGAGACTTTCACAGTTCATGCACTACAGGTATCAGGCTTCATACAGCAAAGAAGAGACTGAGATCCAGGATAGAGCAGAGGGTTTTGATCCCGAGCAGGCAGATAACAGGCTTGAGCAGGCATATGACACAGACGAGATGCCGGAAGAAGACTTCGCCGGACAGGATGAAGGTGAGAGCACGGTAGGCACGGCAGCGGACAGCCGCGAGCAGGAGCTCAGGGAGAAGCTGGTCAGATACGGTAACATGCTTGTGGAATACGGCCTCGTCCAGGGCACATGGGGCAACCTTTCCGTCATGCTTGACAGGGATACCATGCTCTGCACGCCTTCGGGGCTCAGCTATGACAGGCTCGGACCGGAAGACATGGTGAAGGTGAGCATCAGCACTCTTAAATATGAGGGGCTGCATAAGCCGACGTCAGAAAAAGACATGCACGCCGGAATATACAGGAAATATCCCGACGTCAACGCCGTGATACATACACACAGCAAATACTGTTCCGTGTTCGCGGCGGCTTCGATGCCTCTTCAGGTCGAATCTGCAGAGCGGATGGCGGTACTCGGCGAGATAATCGGAGTCAGTAAATACGCACTTGCAGGAACAAAAAGAATAACAAAAAACGCCGTAAATGCAATGAAGGGATCACCGGGATGCATTCTTTCGCACCACGGCATGATAGCAAAGGGGAGAGATCTGGAAGACGCTTTCCGTAACGTTCAGCTGATTGAGGAAGCGGCCAGAGAGTATATAGATAAACGCTGGGAAAAGTGATAATGACACAGGGACTGTCCACACAGGAAGTTGAAGAGAGAAAAAGCCAGGGGTTGATAAACGAGGAAGTTGATCCTTCGACACGTACCGTAAAGGAGATCGTGAAGGAAAACATCCTTACGTATTACAACCTCATTTTTGCTGTACTCGCAGTGCTTCTGATCATGGTAGGGCAGTTCAAGGACCTTACGTTCCTTCTGATCGTAGGCTTCAATGCTGTGATTGGTATCGCGCAGGAGATAAGGTCCAAGCAGATACTGGACAACCTCAAGTTCGAGAAGATGCCACGGGTCGTCGTGATCCGTGACGGGACCGAACAGGAGATACCTACTGAGGAGCTTGTGCTGGATGACGTTGTCAAGCTCGGCGCCGGGGCGCAGATACCTGCAGACGCCGAAGTGATATCAGGAAGCGTCCAGGTCAACGAAGCGCTCGTTACAGGAGAATCTGATGAGATCTCCAAGGGAGAAGGCGACAAGCTGCTTTCCGGAAGCTTCATAATATCGGGAGACTGTTACGCCACGCTTACCGCTGTAGGTAAAGAATCATATATCTCAAAGCTGCAGGTGGAGGCGACCAGGCAGGGCAGGAAGGACGACCGTTCACAGATGGTCCGCGACCTCGACAGACTGGTCATGATAATAGGTATCCTGATCATACCGATCGGAGCCGTCCTGTTCATACAGCAGTTCTATGTGATGCATAACACATTCCAGGCAAGCGTGACCAGTATGGTCGCTGCTGTTCTCGGGATGATACCTGAAGGCCTTTACATGCTGACAAGCGTAGCGATGGTGGTATCAGCCATGCGCCTCGCGAAGCAGGAAGTGCTCGTGCAGAACATGAGAAGTATAGAGACTCTTGCAAGAGTCGACGTACTCTGCGTGGATAAGACCGGAACGATAACCGAGAGCGACATGAAAGTCGACGGCATGCAGAGTATGATGCCTGAGAAATATGACGGCCAGATAACGACGCTTATCGGGGATCTGGTAAAGGAAATGGACGCCGACAACGCGACCATGCAGGCGATGCAGGAGTATTTCACCGATACGTCGGACAGACACGCTCTGCGGACTGTGCCGTTCTCATCGAGATATAAATACTGCGCCGCGATTTATAACGACGGATGTTATGTGCTCGGGGCGCCTGAGTTTGTCCTCGGCGACAGCTATACTCAGTACGAGAGCAAGATCAGCCTCATGAGTGAGAAGGGCTATCGTGTCCTTGCCTTCGCCGCGGTGGAGGAAGAGCCCCAGGGAGAACCGATCAAAGGAAATTCAAGGATGCTGGCAGCGATATTCCTGACTAACCCGATCAGGAAATCTGCGCCGGCCACATTCAGATATTTTGCCGATAACGGCGTCGACATCAAAGTCATTTCGGGAGACAATC
The DNA here is from genome assembly GCA_964388765.1 of uncultured Eubacterium sp. Lineage (GTDB taxonomy): Bacteria > Bacillota > Clostridia > Peptostreptococcales > Anaerovoracaceae > Aminicella. The sequence continues at coordinate 10,587 of CAYMBU010000026.1, read as the reverse complement.
CTACGACTGTATCGAACATCGCCCAGGAAGCAGGAATAGCAGGGGCTGACAAATACATTGACGCAAGGAAACTGAAGACACAGGAAGACATAGATGACGCTGTAATGGAATACAACGTGTTCGGACGTGTGACGCCGGAACAGAAGCGTATGTTCGTCGCGGCGCTGAAGAGCCACAAGAAGACTGTGGGAATGACAGGAGACGGCGTCAACGACATACTGGCACTGAGAGACGCCGACTGCTCTGTGGCGATGGCTTCGGGAAGTGAAGCCGCATCCAACGCGGCACAGCTCGTCCTTATGGATTCGGACTTCTCCAGGATGCCGGGCGTCGTGGCGGAAGGAAGACGTGTCGTTAACAACATCACCAAGTCGGCGACACTTTACATGACCAAAAACATATTCTCGCTTCTGCTTGCGCTGTTCTCGATGGTGAGCGTACTGCAGTATCCGCTGCAGCCTTCGCAGATCACGCTGATAAGTATGTTCGCAATCGGTATACCGTCGTTCATACTTGCGCTCGAGCCGAACAACAAGAAGATCAAGGGGAGCTTCCTCGGGAACGTATTCAAGATGGCGGCGCCTGCCGGTATCACGGTGTTCCTGTCAGTAAGCGCACTGCTGATATTCGGAGATGTCATGAAGATAGAACAGGACAGCCTGTCGACTGCAGCCGCAGCCCTGGTCGCGCTTGTTGAATTCATGATACTCGCGCGTGTGGCAAGGCCTATGACGAAGATGCATCTCATCATGCTCGCGGCGCTTATCACAGGATTCTTCTATGCGATAATCTTCCATAATGAGCTCTTCGGTATCAGCGACATGACGTGGCAGACCATGCTCCTTCTCATCGTGTTCCTCATTGCGACACAGGCGGTGTTCAGGTATTTCTACAGGTTCACTACTTTCGTCGGGATGCTTATCACGGCAGAAGGGCGCGAGGAGCTCAGAAAAAAGAACGGAGGCAAGCTAATACAGATACACCTTGCCCCGGACGAGAACAAAAAGAAACAGTAAATGAAAAAGCAAGACGCTGTATGCAGGCTGCCGGAACGGTTTTCCGGCGGCTTGTATTTTTTTTCATACATCTTAAGAAAAATTTAACTTTCAGTGCATATATGGTATAATACATAATAATCCAATTATAACTTGAGTGGGCAGACCGGTAAACGCATGCTCCGCTGTCATTGCGCGGAGATGCTCGGAACTGTCAGGACATTCATAAGGAGCAACTATATTGGAACTATTCTATAGGATCGTGACGCTTCTCGGCGGGCTCGCGATGTTCCTGTACGGAATGAGGCTCATGGGCGATGGGCTCAAGGCTAGTTCCGGCGGAGCAATGAAAGCAGCGCTCGCCAAGATCACGGATAAACCGATCAAAGCGTTTATCCTGGGTTTATTTGTCACATGTCTTATCCAGAGCTCGACCGCTACGATCGTTTTGACCGTAGGTCTGGTAGGAGCTGAGTTTATTACATTCCGGCAATCGATCGGGATCGTTCTGGGAGCTAATGTAGGAACCGCTATTACCGCGCAGATCATCAGACTGATGGATGTGCAGGCGTCGAGCGACAGCATTCTGTATTTCTTCAAATCAGATAACCTGGCGCCTCTGGCGCTGATAATAGGTATCGTTCTGATCATGTTCGTCAAATCCGCATCCAGCAACAACGCAGGTACGATATGCATAGGATTCGGAATACTGTTCTCGGGTCTGATGAACATGAGCGCGGCGGTATCTTCCATGCATGACGTGCTGGAAGGATTCATACTCTCATTCCAGAACAGCTACATTCTTGGCTTTCTGTCAGGTATCCTGGTCACAGGCATCATTCAGAGCTCATCTGCGGTAATAGGTATCCTGCAGTCGATAGCCAGCTCGATGGGCGTGGTATTCTCCGGCGTCATCGCCGTAATAATCGGCGTCAACATCGGCGACTGCCTGACTACATTCCTCGTATGCAGGATAGGAGCGGTCCCGTCACAGACAAGGACAGTGACAGTACATATCATATACAACATCTTCGCCGCGCTTCTCATAATCATCTCTCTGTTCGTACTGAGGATAACAGGAGTGCTTGGTGATGACATATGGTACATGACGATGAACTCCGGAGGCGTAGCTAACGTACACGGACTGTTCAGACTGATACCTGCGATAGTATCACTTCCGTTCGTGGGATTCTTCGCTGATCTGGCAGAGAAGATCGTTCCTGAAGTACACGATGAAGAGGACGACAGAGATCCTATGCTTGAGGAGAATCTCCGCAAGCTGGATAACAGACTGATCACCAACCCGACGCTTGCTTTGAACGAGTCGTCGATCCTGATCGGAAACATGTGCGACATTTCCATCCACAATTACACTGCGGCGATACAGCAGCTGTTTGAATATGATCCGAAGCGTGAAGCGCGTATCCAGCGGCGTGAGGATCTTCTGGACAGGATGGCAGACGCAACGAGCCAGTATATCGTTTCAGTTTCCCCGTATATCATGAGGGATGAAGACAAGAAGCTGCAGAACTTCCAGCTGAAAGCCCTGGTATGCTTTGAGAGGATCGGAGATCTTGCGATAAACATCATAGACGGTCTTGCGGCTCTCCGTAACGCCAAGAAGACATTCTCCGGCGCTGCGCTTAAAGAGATAAGCATCGCGATGAACGCCGTAAGCGAGATTCTGGACATGACGTCGGACGCATATGAGAACAATGATATCAAACTGGCGAAGAAGATAGAGCCTCTGGAGGAAGTCATAGACGAGATCGTAGAGGATCTGCAGGGGCGCCACATGATGAGGATGACAGAGCACAGATGCGATGTCTTCAACGGCACATATTACCAGAACATACTGCTTAATCTGGAACGTGTTTCAGACCAGTGTTCAGACCTTGCGGTATATCTGCTTGCGAAAAACGATGATTCGATCAGCGGACGTGAGCATCAGTACCTGCATAATCTGCACCACTCCAACAACACCAATTACAAGCAGGCCTTCAAGAGCTTCTACAAGAAGTATTTTGATCAGCTGAACGCGATTGCTGAAGACAGCGGTGAACAGCTCAGCATGAGCGACAGTATAGTCAAGCCAGATGCAGAAAAGCCGGCCGAGGCATAAAAAACAGATCATGAAAAAAGAGGTGGGCAGCGTAAATGCTGTCCACCTTTTGTAATACCGGATCTCAGTCTATCATCTCAGACCGTATCGATCGTATGCCTTTTATCATTTTACGAGCTTTCATATATTCGTTTTCATCGTGCTTTTTAAGCTCTATCACTACAGTATCGGGTCTTGTCATTTTTACAGCTTTTATTATATCGACAGGGTCTGAATCCGCATCGGCCTTCAGCGCTCTGGCATCGTCTGCGCCGCTTATCAAAGGCAGATCGTCCGGAGATCCCAGGACCTTTATCACAGGCGACAGGTCTTTTTTCAGGTCGGCATCATCGACATCATCCGCAATGTGACTGTCAAAACAAACAAAATCCGGCCGGACTCTGTTTGCGAATCCGACGTCGTCCTGTGTCTTTATCCCGCATATCATTATACGGGGAGGCTGATCCGCAAGCATCCCGAAAACACTGTTGTCAAGTTTTGCTATAACTGAATCCATAACCGCACCTCCGTACTTCGATTATAACAGACAGCATGGTATAATTAAAACAGTAAACCGTGGTCATATGAAGCAGGTATTGAAATGGAAGAGAAAAACAAGTCGAATATTGCATCGCAGATAGGCGATGAAGCAGTGATATCAGTGGCTGAGATGCGCGCAGCCGACGCGAGGACCATTGCGGGAGGCACTCCGGGCAAAGTCCTTATGGGAAGAGCGGCACAGGGCATCTTCGACGCTGTCGCGAAGGGTGACGTCCCGGGGTTTGAAAACGGCTGGGACGGGAAGAAGACAGTCATTGTATGTGGCAGCGGGAACAACGGAGGCGACGGCTACGCGCTCGCGTCAATACTCGCCCGGGAGGGCTTTGATGTGTCGCTGGTCAGAGCTTCGGAGAAACTGTCGGAAGACGGCGGATATTATTATGAGAAATGCCGCGAGGCCGGTATCCCGGAGATCGCTTTTGATGGTGCTGAAACGGACCTGGAAGGTTTTGATATAGCGGTAGACTGTGTCCTTGGCACAGGGTTCCAGGGTGAGCCGAGGGGAGCCGCCGCGGACGCGATCGACATGATAAACAAAGCAGCCGGAACAGTGAAGATAGTGAGCTGTGACATCAACAGCGGAATGAACGGAGACACTGGAGAAGCCGTGCAAGCCGTGAAGAGTGATCTGACCGTATCGATCGGCTTCTACAAGACCGGGCTTCTGACGGGAAGAGCGCCCGAACTGATCGGAGCCCTGAGGAATGTTGATATAGGCATCAGGCTGTAAGGCGGCCAACTTATATTGTTGTAAAGTGGGCTTTTCACCTATATAATAGTAAGCAGGAGATGCTCCCGTGAGACATGAGGGAGACAGACCGGGAAGGGGAACGAAATGGCGAAGATAGGAGTACTTGGCTGCGGCACGATAGGAATGTCGCTTGCCAGAATGTTATACAACAGCGGACACGACGTGCTGGTCTGGTCTGCGGTCGAAAGCGAGATCGAAGAGTGCAGTACGACGCATAAGCATCATAATCTGCCGGGGATGGAGATTCCGGAAGGCATCAGATACACGCTTGATATAAGCGAAGTCTGCAAAGACAAGGACGTGCTGATGTTCGCTATACCGTCTGTTTTCATAAGGCAGACAGTGGCAAAGGCGCGGGATTACATACCTGACGGACAGATAATCGCAGATGTCGGCAAAGGCGTCGAGAAGGACACTCTGTTCACGATGTCCCAGATCATAACCGATGAGATCAATAAAGACGGAAAGCATGGGAACGTCAAGGCGGTAGCGCTTTCCGGACCTACACACGCTGAGGAGATTGCTCTGGACATGCCTACGACGATCGTATCGGCATGTGAAGATATGAAGGCGGCAGAGATCGTGCAGGATGTGTTCTTCAATACATGTATGCGTGTCTATACCAACGCCGACGTTCTGGGAGTCGAGCTCTGCGGCGCTCTGAAAAATGTCATCGCGCTGGCCTGCGGTATCGCGGTCGGCATCGGATGCGGAGATAACGCCAAAGCAGCCCTCATCACAAGGGGTATGGCGGAGATCACAAGGCTCGGCATGAAGATGGGCTGTATGGAGCAGACGTTCAGCGGACTTGCCGGGATCGGCGACCTGATCGTTACCGCGACAAGTATGCACAGCCGCAACAACAGATGCGGTATCCTGATCGGTCAGGGTAAACCTGTAGATGAAGCGGTGAAGGAGATAGGACAGGTAGTAGAAGGACTGAATGCGCTTCCTGCCGCGCTCGAGCTTGCTGACAAGTATGACGTCGAGATGCCTATTACGCGTGCGCTGGACAAGATCGTTTCCGAAGGAGCCGATCCGGTCGACATGGTAGAGATGCTGATGGGCCGCGAGAAGAAATCTGAGATAGCGGACGACGTGCTTGACCGTTTCTTCAAACAGAGGAAAGAAGCTATACACCGCGACTAGATATATATCGGATGGTCATAAGGATCCCGTTCCGGTCAACACCGGGGCGGGATATTTTTATTTTATATGATATGGGGTATATTATTTAGCAGCCGGGATCGGGCCCTGGACCGCGGGTATTGTAACGGCCGGTGAATCAGAATATAATAACTGTGTATGCGCTTATCAAAAAGCGTATGGTTTTGATTTTGTTGAAATCTGAAAGCAAGTAAATGTTAGAGATCAGAAACATCAAAAAAGAATACAGGACAGCGGGTCTTGTGCAGATGGCACTCGACGGTGTGAGCATGAATCTGCGCGACAATGAGTTCGTGGCGGTGCTAGGCCCAAGCGGATCAGGCAAGACTACGCTTCTTAATATAATCGGAGGACTGGATCAGGCGGACAGCGGTGACCTCGTCATAAACGGAGTGTCTACGGCCAAGTACCGTGACCGTGACTGGGATACGTACAGAAACCACACGATAGGATTTGTGTTCCAGAGCTATAACCTCATTCCTCACCAGAATGTGCTGAGAAATGTAGAGCTGGCGCTGACGATCTCCGGTATTTCGGGCGAACAAAGAAGGATAAGGGCTGAAGAAGCTCTCCGTGAAGTTGGTCTGGAAGAGCACATGCATAAGCTCCCGATGCAGCTTTCGGGAGGACAGATGCAGAGAGTCGCGATAGCGCGTGCGCTTGTAAACGACCCTGACATAGTACTCGCGGATGAGCCGACAGGCGCGCTGGACAGCCAGACGGGCATCCAGGTAATGGAGCTTCTGAAGAAGGTGGCGCAGGACAGGCTCGTTGTAATGGTAACGCATAACCCTGAGCTGGCTGATCAGTATGCGACGAGGATAATCAATCTTAAAGACGGAAAAGTGACGGCGGATTCGGATCCGTTTGATCCTGCGGCAGAACTGTCAGCAGAGGATGCAGGCACTGTAGCAGAGCTGACGGCAGATGGGGTCAGTGCAGCTGCCGGTCAGGCGGCGCGTAAGCGTGTTGCGAAGAAGAGAAGGGCGTCGATGTCGTTCTTTACGGCTCTGGCGCTCAGCTTCAACAACCTGATGACCAAGAAAGGCAGGACGATCCTTGTCGCCTTTGCAGGGTCGATAGGTATCATAGGTATCGCGCTGATCCTGTCGCTTTCCAACGGAGTAAACAAATATATAGACAGCGTAGAAGAAGAGACGCTGTCAGAATACCCTGTACAGATACAGGATACGGGTTTTGATCTCGCGTCGATAATGAGCACCGCCGAGGGCATCGGTGAGGGAGGAAAGGACGCCGCGAAGAAAAAGAAACGCGGGTCCACGAACGGGAAAGGTGTACCGGGAAGCGCAGTCGACGAGATGGACGAATATGGCGAGAAGATCGGCGAGATGAAGACGATCACAGAGATATTCTCCAAATCAAATTCAAACGACCTGGGCGCATTCAAAGACTTCCTTGAGAGCAAGAAGAGCGGGATAAAAAAATACACCTCTGCTATCGAGTACAGATACAGCGTGGTGCCTCTCATATACAGAGAGGACCCGGATAAAACTTTCAGACAGGTCAATCCTGACAGATCATTTGCGGCGATAGGCCTCACCGGATCTTCGGGAACGTCGAACAGCCTGATGTCACTCATGATGAGTACGGACAGCTTCAACGCTCTTCCGGCTGACGAAAGGATGTATAAAGATCAGTATGACCTGGTGGCAGGCCACTGGCCTGAAGATGAACATGACCTGGTGCTGATACTTTCGTCGACCGGCGATGTAAGCGACCTCGTGCTTTACATGCTGGGAGAAAGAGATCCGGATGAACTGACTGAAGCAGTCAAGAAATTCGCAAAAGGCGACGAAGTGACGGTCGATACAGAGGACAGGGAATTTGACTCATCGTACTTCATGGGTCAGGAGTTCCGTCTCATAATCAATTCAGACTGCTACAAGTACGACTCCGCCAAAGATATATACATAGACAAACAGGACGACGAAGACTTCATGAATAATGTTGCCGCAAAGAGCGAGAAGCTCAGGATCACAGGCATCGTAAAGCCGAGTCCGGACTCCAGTATAGCCAGCCTTACCATAGGCATCGGGTACAGTCCTGATCTGATATACCACATAATCAGCAAGTCTAAGAAGTCGGATATTGTCAAGGCGCAGAAGGCGGATAAGAGCCGCAACGTGCTGACCGGCAAAGACTTCGGCGACAACGACAATTCGGATTTTGATATGCAGGATGTTATGTCTGTCGACGAGAAAAAGCTCCAGAGCGCATTCAGCTTTGACCAGAACGCCCTGAAGATTGATCCGTCCAAACTCCCGCAGCCTGACAAAGACGATTTTGATATGTCGTCGCTCATGAAGATGGGAGATCCGAAGAAGTCGGAGAAAGCCATGGCCAAAATGATGACGGATATCATGGAGGGCTACGGCAAGTACGTGGAGGAGCAGCAGAGCGATGCTGCCGACCCGTCGAAGATGGCTGAAAGCTTCGCTGAATTCATGCAGACTGAAGAGGCACAGCAGATCGTAGCGGGTCTTGCCACAGCAACATCCCAGGAAGAGATAACCGGGATCCTGGGGCTCCTATATATGAAGTACACACAGTACGCGATGGCGACAGGCGGTGCGAACGAGATCGACATGGGCGCCATGATGGCACAATACATGGAGACTAAAGAGGCGCAGAAGATCATATCCAAAGCCACATCTTCCATGATGCCTGACATGAGCGGAGTCGGCAAAAAGATGCAGGAGAAGATCACTTCCGGCATGAAGAAGTACATGACGAAGTACATGAAAGCCGCGATGGGTCAGGTCGCAAGTGGCCTGAAGAACGCCATGAGTGTTGACCCGCAGGCATTCGCCGACGCGATACAGATGAACATGGATGAAGACGACCTGACGCAGATGATCAGCCAGATGATGACCAAAGGAACGGCGACGTACGAGGACAATATGAAGAACTTCGGATATGCCGACCTGAAAAAGCCAAGCATGATCCTGATCTACCCTAAGGACTTTGAAAGCAAGGAAAAAGTCACGTTGATCATCGACAACTATAACGACAGGATGAAGAAGACCGGTGAAGACGGCAAGGTCATCACGTATTCCGACATCGTCGGTACTCTTATGTCTTCAGTCACTGACATCATCAACCAGCTCAGCATGATCCTTATCGCGTTCGTTGCCATATCACTCGTCGTCTCATCGATCATGATAGGAGTCATAACGTATATAAGCGTGCTCGAGCGTAAGAAGGAGATCGGTATCCTGCGCGCGATGGGCGCATCCAAAGGGAACGTTGCAAACGTATTCAATGCGGAGACATTCATCATCGGCCTGCTTGCGGGGCTTCTGGGGATAGGCATATCTCTTGCCCTGCTCATACCGGGCAACTATATCATCCAGACTCTTGCCGAAGGGACAAGGATGCGTGCGCAGATGCCTGCGGGCGCCGCGGTGATATTGGTACTTCTGAGTATCGTGCTCACCCTTATCGGCGGGTGGATACCATCACGCAAGGCGGCAAAGAGCGACCCTGTGACGGCGCTCAGAACGGAGTAGCAAAAGCCTCACGGCATAGCTGATGCTTCGCAGCGCAGCAAAAGCCTCACGGCATAGCTGATGCGTAAACAGACTATGGACAAAAAAGAAAAGCCACAACTGAATAATGAAGCGATCTCAACCGGCGACGCGGTATCCGCAGCCGGAAAGTCTGCTGTGAAACGCTGGTCAGCCGGGAGATGGCTGCTCTTTATCGTGCTTCTTCTGGCAGTTTTTGCGGCAGTGCTTGTCGTGAACGAGCTCATTCCGCAAAAGGTGAGAGTGAAATACGTTTCATTCGACGGCGTGAAAGAAGTCGAGTACAGCACGCGTGCTCATAAGGTATCTGACTTTACGGGCGAGCACGGTTCTGAGATAACTGCGCAGGATAAGGTGAACGGATTCACGGAACAGGACATGGATACCATACAGCCGTCCGATGTCGCAAGTAGCCTGAAAAACGTCATAAGCGACGGCAGGCGTATCATAATGAGTAAGATCAGTGGTATGATTGGAAATAATGCCGGCAAAAACGACGGCGCTGATAATGAAGACGGCAATGGTACTTCCGTATTGTACGGCATTTCTGAAAGCGATGATTCTGGCGATGCCTACGTCAGAAACGGCATGGAGATCACTGTGCTGAAAGCCGGAGAAGCTACTGCGAAGATTGCAGGAGAGAAGAAAGACATCAACATCTATCCCGGAACCGTGCGTGAGACGCTTGAGCTGAACGACATCGCTTATGATGAGGATGATCTGGTCAAGCCTGCGCTGGACGATCAGATGACGGCGGATACGAAGATAAAGCTGACAGCGGTGGAAATTAAATATGAAGAGAAAACTCTTCCAGTCAAGCCTAAGGAAAAGGGCGCGGTATTTGATAAGTCACTCGCTTCCGGAACTATCACAAGGACAAAAGGCGAGCCGGGGAAGGCTGTATATACATATAAATATAAGTACATCAACGGAAAGAAGATAAAGACCTCGAGGAAGTTCAAGAAGTGGATCAAGACTCCGGTCGATATCAGGCTGACATTCGGAACGAGCCAAACGGGAGAAACCGGCTCGGTGGATTACAGCGAGACTTTCATCGGAAACTGCACGGCGTATTACTTCGGAAACAATGCACACGGCGCGACAGGCGGCCACTGCCATTACGGGACATGCGCGGTAGATCCGAGCGTGATCCCGTACGGGACCAAGCTTTACGTCGAAGGATACGGCACCGCGGTGGCGAACGACTGCGGCGGCGCGGTCAAAGGCCACATAATCGACCTTTACATGCGAAGTACGAAAGAATGCTTCCAGTGGGGGCGCCGGAATAAAAAAGTATACGTTCTGAAATAGCAGCTGCGTGCGGCTTTGCAAGCTGTGTGCAAGCGGCTTCGTGCCTGATGCAACTGATTAGGATGGATATGCAGTATTTATAAAGGGGCTATTGCACTAAGTGCTTAATGAGCACTTAGTGCAGCAGCCCCTGTTATTATTACCTGAAATTAT
>CAYMBU010000025.1:11061-16384 GCA_964388765.1 uncultured Eubacterium sp. | reverse complement strand
CATATTCAGGATAAATATACAAGATTCTATATTTACTCATCAGATAAAGATGACTCCTATTATACCGTTGATGAAGGATTGAGCAAAGATACAATACGATTCATCGATGACGAAGGCTATACAAACACTGAGAAAACACATGGGCAGTATCAATTGATAATCTATGAGAGCGATTCTTCTCCTAAATTGAAAGTATACTTTGAAAAGGATAAAACCTATGTATGTATAAGCGGGGACTTAACGATAGAGCTGGCTCAAAAGATCATTGACAGTCTGAAAATCGATTCCGAGTGATATACTCACAAAAACGAGCATATCACTCTTTACTCTTCATTTATCGTCCATTAATTCGTTCGCTTTGATCTCTGCTTTTTAATTGAATTCCTGTCGCAAGTTCAATGCAGCCGCTTATGAATTCTCCGAGAGTTTCACCCCAGGCTTTCGCCCAGTCATCTCTGCTCATATACCTGTACTGTCTCAGCATGATCCCTAATGTCTCGACCGCTTTGATCAGGATATTTCTGAAGGTGACCGGATCCTTACGACCATTAGACTTCGAGATCGACTGACGCACCGGCTCTGTTATAAGCTGCCTCTTGGTTTCCATCAGACTTTTCTTTGGAACTCCATACGCTCTCGCTTGCCAGATCTCCTTGTTCCATCTGTCAGTCAGTTTGTTGTTCTCTCTGATCTCCGCTTCTTTAGGATTATGCTTCCCTATCTTTTTTGTTGGAAGATAGGGGCTGTTCTTCGGGAAGACATACATCCTCTGCGCGTGTTCCGGCAGTCTCTTGTTCATGAGATCCGTCATGAATACCTTGACATCGTCAAGGAACGCTGCGCTCTTGAATATGTCTCTCTTCTTTTCAAAGCGGTGCTGCTCGTACACCTCACCTTTCTTTATGACCGTATACCCGGGAAGCAGGTCACCGTGCTCGTCTGTGGCCTCTTTCTTATTTCTTAAGTGTTTGCCATGTGGATCATAGTACCTGTTCCTGCTCGCGATCTTGACTTCCGGCTCCGTGAGCGCCTTCCGCTCAGAATAGATAAGATGGATGTGAAGATTGTTCATCCTCGCGTTATGATGCAAAGCCGCGGTGCACTCGACATCATATCTCTCTTTATACTTATCTACGAAGTATCTGAGTGTCTGATCATAATCGTATCTGTCATAGACGGGTGGCAGCGCGATGATGAGTTCACGTGCCTCTATGCACTTCCCTGACGTACCGCTTCTTTTGAAGTCCTCCCTGTTCTCTTTAGTAAGGTCTTGCCAGTATGAGTCCGGAGCGGTAGAGTATGTCGCGTAGAGATTCTCCTGCCGCTCAGGATTGGATATATAATCTATCCTCCCCTTAAGGTTTGTGATCTTGCTTTGCTGTATGAAGCTGATTCCCTGCATTGATTTCCCCCTTCCATTAAAGTGCAGGCATATGTCCCCCGGAGGGCGAAATACTCAGAGAACGAACCTGCAAGGTTTGTGCGATGGGTGTATTTCGCTCTCATACGGCGAGGCCTCCTACTTTTATGCCTGATTTTGCTTATCCTTAGATAGCTCAGCTTTTTCCAGATGATGTTTTTATTTTGATCTGTTTATCGGACAGCTCCTGAAGCAATAAAAAATGCGAACTACCTTAAGTTCTTCTGAGCTGATCCGCATCCTCTGCTTTCTCATCATCTTTCGGTCTTCGGCCCATCCTATAGGGCCACAAAGGGCAGTCTTTTATGAGGCATTCCCTCACTTCCCTAAGGTCACCGCAGCAGCAGTCGATGCATTTAGCTCTTATTGATTTTATAGGTGTCATTTTCTTCATTCCCCTTTACTCCTTTCATTTTCAGCTAACGCTTTCGTTATAAGCATAGGTATCGGTTTTGATATCAATTTGCTTTAGGCTTTTTGTAATTACTATCGCTTTCGTTAGTTATTCAATATGATTAAGCAGGACTAATAGCTAACGCTTTCGTTACACCTTATATATAAATACCATACCGTCCGGGTTTTCTATTTAGTCCTTTAGCGAAGCTCTAGCCCTGCTTTTCCTATCGATGATGTCGTTGAATTTCTCACGAACTGCTTTGACATCCTCATCCGTCCTGATACTCTTCCAGCCTTCCGAAAAAGTGTATCTGTTAGGCTGATGCTCAAGGCCTCCGTGATCGACTTTGATGAAGCCGAAGACTTCGAGCATGATAAGTGCACGGGACAGAGTATTGGGCCGCATGCCCTTGTTCTGGAAGGTCGAATAAGGACAAATCACAGTATCACCAGTTAGCGGTCCCTTGTACTCTTCCCGCAGAATAGTATAGGCTTCTTTTGCGCTAGCACTAAGTGCGATATACGCAGGGGAATTGAGCATGTCGTAAAACAAAAGACAGTACGGGTTCCTCTCCCAGGTACCCTTGCTTGTAGCAAAAGCTGGCGGAGGACTTCTTTTCTTTCTGATACTCATACTGATTACCTCTCCGGCTCAGAGTTTTCACGATAGCTTCCGGTGACTTTTGCCACATAATCCTGCAGCACGTCCACATCCACAAGTTTCCTGTTCCCTTTGCTGAGGCTTGGCACCATTCCGGTCTTTACCATCTGGCGTACCAGTTCTCTGCTGATAGCGGTGCCGGGATCTCTAGATTTCATTTCGTTATAAGCCTGATCGATCGTTCTGATCATCATAATATCACCCCTTTCTGTGATTAAAAACAAAGATATATGACGTGTAAGCTGAACACTTAATAATATAACTATACATTATGTTTAAAAATAAGTCAAGAAAAATGTAAATTTTGCTGGACATTTTTTAAATTTGTGGTACAATATGTACAAAGGAGGTGCAAAAATGGTAGATAGTAATCTGGCAGTACTGCTGGCAGAAAGAAATCTGAAGATCACGAAGGTATCCCGAGATACAGGAATATCCAGAACTACACTGACAGCACTGTGCTATGATCAGACAGCTGGGATCAAATATGATACTTTGAATACCTTATGTAAGTATCTGCAGATCACGCCTACTGAATTCTTCAGTTACACGGAGTATGATTATGAAATCGAGTTCCAGAGAAGTTTGGATCCTGATGATGAAAGGATCAAATGCTTTGATGAAAGAATATATGGCTACGATATAAATATAGTCATTAAGAAAAGCAATATTACATGGCGTTATCCTGTGGTCGCTTTGATTGCACCCGGGGATAAGCAAATACCTTTAGATAATCTTAGTGTTGCTTTTATACCGTATTACACCGAAGATTCTGATGATGCTACCCAAATGGATCTTCAGGCTGTTCGTGAGTATCATTGTATGACACATGAAATGACTAAAAGACAGATAACAAGTTTGAAAGCTCAACTTCGTGAGCTGATCAGTCCGTCATTTGTAAAGGAGTATATGAAAGATCATGAGTGTTCCAAGGATGATGTGCTGGCCTCAGATGATTCATTGATCATAAACATATCTTTGTAGAAGAGCCTGACGCCAATATATAAGTACGAGTTATTTGAAAACTGTATTCGAACCTGTTCGCAAAAAAGGAAAAGGATCAAACAGTACATGAACAGGAGGTGAATACAATGGCAAGAAAAACTAATTGTATTATCAATGGAAAAGAGTATTACAGGATCGTACGCAAGGTAGGTATGCGTCCAGGCAAGTATGGCATATGGGTAGATGACCGCAAAGCTTTTTATGGCTCATGTAAAAAAGAAGCAGAAGAAAAGTACAGGAAGTACATGGAGCATAACAAGAACGGGCAGTCAGCAGATGTATGCTTAGGTGAATTGATCGATGACTGGGTTGAAAATGTCTTTAAAGGATGCGAACTGGCTGATTCAACCAAGACGTTATATCTGAGCGCATATAATAGAGTCCTTCGTCCCAGCCATATTGCTGGTATCAAAGCAGCAGATGTGACTCCGATGGATCTTCAGAAGCTCTATAATACATCAGATACAAGCTATGGCACAAAGAAAGCGCTTCATAATTTCCTGGTACGCTTTTATAAGTACGCAGAACTCAACGGACTGTGCCGGAACATAACCACATGCTTGACGGTACCTGGCAAGCCAAAAAACAAGGATAACTTCTCAGGAGTTACAGTCTGGGATGACGATTCTCTAAAGCGACTGATAAAAGCACTGGAGAATGACAGGCTGAGACTGTTGGTAGTGCTGGCAGTAAACACAGGAGCAAGGTTTTCAGAGTTGATTGCGTTAAGTTATGATGATATTCACGGCAATATGCTTTATATCAATAAGCAGATGTCTGAGATAGCATCAATGGATGGCGGGAAAGCAATACCTCATATTGTTTCGACGAAAACAGCTAACAGTAACAGGATCATACCATTGTCTGAGCCAGTGCTGAAAGAGATCAAGAGGCATAGAGAGTGGCAGCAAAAGGATATGGAGGAGAATGGATATCAGACAAATTATCTGTTCACTACCAAGAATGGCACTTTCTATTACAAGCGTAACGTTAGAAGATCCCTTCTCAGAACGTGTAATCGCGTTGGGATAGATCCTCAAACATTCCATTCGTTCCGACATACATTCGGGACGAATCTGAGCAGGACCGGGGTACAGATCGAAGACACATCCAAGCTTCTCGGTCACGCCGACATTACCACAACATCCAGATACTATGTAAATGTGGATGCTCAAAAGAAGCTGGAAGCAGTTGAGGGAATAGCCAAATTCAGCCTTGGAGATTAACACTTTTTTATCACACACACAAACTGATAATTACAGTGAGATACTCAAGAGAACGATGATAGCTAGAAGATATCGAAAGTTACAGGCATTGAAACGACAAACAGCTTAATAATGATGCTCTGATTTCAAGGAACACTTCGTGTAAAAGGAATTGCAGTAGGTTGGGGGTTCGAGTCCCCCGTGACGCACCAAGCAAAAACAGATGGCTTCATGCCATCTGTTTTTTGCTTACATGCAATCAGGTTACGGGGGACGAGAACCCGCAAGGGCATCGGCGTAAGTGAACACGTCCGGTGGACGCGTGAACAGCCGATGGGTCAAGCCGACCGTGCAGGGAGACGCAGACCGGCAGAATACGGCAGTATTCTGCGTAAGTCCCCCGTGACGCACCAAGTTGGGACGATAACTGGATATGTATGGTGACAGCGTTCCAACGCCTTTGCTCATTTCGCATAAAACGACAGAAAGTTGGGACGATAGCTAGGAATGTATGGTGACAGCGTTCCAACGCCTTTGCTCATTTCGCATAAAACGGCAGAAAGTTGGGACGATAACCGGATATGTATGGTGACAGCGTTCCAACGCCTTTGCTCATTTCGCATAAAACGGCAGAAA
>CAYMBU010000025.1:0-10961 GCA_964388765.1 uncultured Eubacterium sp. | reverse complement strand
TGTATGGTGACAGCGTTCCAACGCCTTTGCTCATTTCGCATAAAACGGCAGAAAGCTGGGACGATAGCTAGGAATGTATGGTAAGTCCTCCGTGACGCACCAACATAAAAGAGATAGGCTTTATGCCTATCTCTTTTTGTTATATGCAATCAAGTTTAATATCCTTCACCTATCCCCGGCACCGGGAATTTAAGAGCCATCGCCTTGAGCTCCTTATGGAGCTTTTTGATATCCTCCGAATAATCGGACAGGTTGTCTTCTGATCCGGCCTTCTGGCATATGACTGCCGTTTCCTTCATCCAGTCGGCTATCTTTTTCATTTCCTCCGGCCCGAGTCCCCGTGTCGTAACTGCCGGCGTACCAAGGCGGATGCCTGACGGGCGGAACGCGTCGACCTTATCCGAAGGAAGCTCATTCGCGTTGAGCGTCAGCCCCACTTTATCCAGTGCTTTCTCATAGAACTTACCGTCTATACCAAAGCTAGATTTGACATCGATAAGGATAAGATGGTTGCTGGTTCCATTACCCTGAAGTATGAATCCGTGTTCTTTCAGTGCGTCCGCAAGAACACGCGCATTCTCTACTATGTTTTTGACATAGGTCCGGAATGACGGCTGGAGCGCCTCCCCGAAAGCTACGGCTTTTGCTGCGATGACATGGTCCAGCGGACCTCCCTGAGTACCCGGGAAAACAGCGCGGTCGATCAGGATCGGCAAGTTGTTCAGGTTATGTTCCGGCTTCTTCAGAGGTGATCCGACTCGCCCCTTGCTAAGGATCAGTCCGCCACGCGGGCCGCGAAGCGTCTTGTGAGTCGTGGTCGTAATAACATTGAATCCGTAGTCGAAAGGATTCGGGTGCACACCTCCCGCTATCAGCCCTGCCACATGCGCCATGTCCGCCATGAGCAGAACCTCTTTCCCTGCTATTTCGCTGACTTTATCACGGATCCTGCTGACACGCGCAAAGTCAGGGATCTTCATAAAAGCGGAATAGCCGACAAGGATAAGATCAGGCAGATTCTCGAGCGCAAGCCGCTCCATCTCATCATAATCGAGATCTCCTTCCGGAGTCACGCCATAGTTCACGAAATTCCATACATGCGCGTCCAGAGTCACTTTGGCACCGTGCGTCAGATGTCCTCCGGCGTTGAGCGACATGCTCAGGATCGTGGCGCCCGGGCTGCACCATGCGTAATACACAGCCATGTTGGCCTGCGCTCCTGAATGCGGCTGAACGTTGGCGTGATCAGCATTGAACAGCCTGCATGCTCTTGCGATCGCAAGCCGTTCTATACGGTCAACACACCTCTGGCCGCCGTAATAGCGGTGATTTGACAGCTTTTTTGCAGCGATCTCGTCGTCGTCCCATTCAGTAAGTCCTGTGAAGCTCGGATATCCTTCTGAGTATTTGTTCGTCAGGATGGAACCCATCGCATCAAGTACATTGGTGCTGACATAGTTCTCACTCGGGATAAGCTCCAAGCCGTGGCTCTGGCGCTTCTTTTCTTTTCTTATAAGGTCGAATACCGGTTCTTTGTAATTACTCATAACCACCTTTAAAAATGCGGCCGTTGAATGCGGCCGCTGTATATCCTCAGCTATATTTCCAGTACCTTGCTCAGGAAGTCCTGAGTCTTCGGGTTCTTCGGGTGCTTGAATACCTCTTCAGGAGTTCCCTCTTCCTGAATGATACCGCCGCTCACGAATATGACACGGTCCGCTACTTCCATAGCAAATCCCATCTCGTGAGTAACGATGACCATGGTCATTCCTGAAGCAGCCAGCTCCTTCATTACTACAAGTACTTCACCGATCATCTCAGGGTCGAGAGCTGAAGTCGGCTCGTCGAACAACATGATGGAAGGATGCATGCAGAGGGCTCTCGCGATCGCGACTCTCTGCTTCTGTCCTCCTGAAAGCTGATGAGGGAACACGTGCGCTTTGTCCGCAAGACCTACTCTCTCAAGCATGGTCATAGCCGTCTTGACAGCCTCTTCCTTGGTCGCCTTCTTGAGGTCTACCGGAGCCAGCGTGCAGTTGTCCAGGACACTCATATTTGCGAAGAGGTTGAAGTGCTGGAATACCATCCCTACGTCTTCACGGACCTTATTGATGTTAGTCTTCTTATCCGCGATGTTGCTTCCGTTTATTTCCACAGTTCCTGAAGTTATCTCCTCCAGGCCGTTCATGCATCTCAGGAAAGTGGATTTGCCGCCTCCCGACGGACCGATGATGACAAGCACCTCTCCTTCAGTGACGTCAATATCGATTCCCTTCAGTACCTCCAGCTTGCCGTTATACGTCTTGTGAAGATCCTTTACATGGATCTTGACTTTATCTGACTCAGTGCCGGCTTCCTTTTCGATGTGGTTGGCCAGCCTCAGATCCATCGCGACTTCAGTCGTACTTATATCGCTCTGCTGCAGCTGCTCTATGGCAGCTGTATCATCAGCGTCAGCCATGTTGACGTTCATGATATCATTTTGCGTTCTTTGCAGCTCGTCTGTCATAGTTCATCCTCCTTTCCAGTATCTTAGCCACCCTCTGCAGGATAAGAATAACGATCAGATACATGATAGCTACGATCGTCCATACCTGGAAGGAATGGAATGTCCTGGCGATAATGTTCTGCGCCTTGTTGACCAGTTCAGGGAATCCGATAACTGAAAGAATAGATGTATCTTTCAGCGTTATGATGAACTGGTTAACGATGCTCGGCACCATGTTTTTGATCGCCTGCGGCAGAACTACTCTGTACATGCTGCGCCAATACGTAAGGCCAAGGCTTCTTGCAGCCTCCATCTGTCCGGGATCTATTGACTGGATGCCGGCACGGATGATCTCTGACATATAAGCTCCGCAGTTCAACGCAAGACAGATCGTACCTGCTGTCAGAGCAGTCAGATGCACTCCCATATGTAAGTACTGATTCAGTCCAAACGGAACGCCTATGTAGACGAAGAACGCCAGAACGATCATAGGAACGCCTCTGATGAGATTGACATACACCGTCGCTATGGTGTTGCATGGCTTATTTTTCACAACGCTCATAAGACCGAAGACTATTCCGAGAATACACCCGAAAAGCAGGCCGAGCAAAGCGAGAAGCAGCGTCTGCCCCATAGCCTGGAGCAGGATCGGACCATTTGCAGTAATTATCTGAGCCATAAAATACCCTCTTTGTTTTCAGAAAATAAGGGCATCGGAATGACCCAATGCCCTTATATAATTATTATTGTCTGTTACTTACTCTTCGCCAAGATATTTAGCGATGATCTCGTCGTATTTGCCGTTTGTCTTGATGTGTGCAAGTCCCTCATTGAACAGGTCGATGAGTTCCTGCTTATCCTTGTTGAATACAGCCATACCATAAGCTGCAGGAGCATTCTCAGTTCCGTCAACATATTTCATATCAAGGTCGCCGTCTTTGATGCTGTACTTCAGGATAGGCGTATCGTCGAAGCAGGCTGCAGCTTGTCCGCCTGTTACCTGCTGGTACATGTCAGGTGATGTGGAAACACGTGTAACCTTGAATCCCAGCTTCTCACTGAGTTCTGTAGCGTACTGGTCGCTCATTGTTCCGTTCTTTACTACAACTGTCTTGCCCTTGAGGTCCTGAAGGCTTGCGATGTCTGAATCAGCCTTTACTGCCATTCCCTGTGTGGCGTCATAGTAACCTTCTGAGAAGATCCAGCCGTTTTCTTTTCTTTCATCTGTAATGGAAGCGCCTGCGATCATACCGTCAGCCTGTCCGGCCTGGCACTCTGCGATAGCGGCATCCCAGCCTACATAGTGAAGGTCATATGTAAATCCCTGATCTTCAGCGATAGCTTCAAGGATCTCCATGTCGATACCGACGATGTTGCCCTTCTCATCCTCGAATTCAAACGGGCTGAAGCCTTTATCTGTTGCAATGACAAATTTCTTGCCCTCTCCGGACTTCTCAGTCTTGCCTGCGCATGCTGTAAGAACGCCTGCCGCAAGAACAACTACCAGAAGAAGTATCAAAACTTTCTTTAAATTCTTCATCCTTAATTCCTCCTTGTTAACGAGTTAATGCAATAAAGCGCACTTATACGAGGAAATTATATCATTGACGCTTCAGTATTTCAAGTCATTAGCACGTTTTCATCTGTTCACGGGCTCCTGATCTGTAGCCTGAAGCAGTATATGCAGCTTGATCAGTTCAGTCACATGAACGCTATATGTTGATATCAGCCCGCACCTGAATCGATCAGAAAACACTATACATATGACATGAACGCATATGAAAAGGCGCCATCCGCATCAAACGGACGGCACCATCAAAAATGTTCTTTTTTTGTTTTTCAGTATCTTTCTTTTATCTCGCCGTCCCTGTAGGCCTGCACAAGCTCTCTTAGGTCCTTTATCTTCTGCTTGATCTCCTGCCCCTGATCGGTATCTGCGACAAGCATCCTCTTGCTGAGCTTTTCTACTATCTCCAGCTTAGGCGAATGGAACTCCTGAGTCCCGTCTTCGTTTATAGGGCTGTATGGCTTATGCTCCGCGAGCGCCATGGAATGAGAGTTAAATATGAACGTATAGCCAGCGATCCCTGTCGTCTTCTGATACGCCTTCGATATCCCACCGTCGATAATAAACAGCAGCCCATCAGCCTTTACAGGGCTCTCGCCGTTTTTGATCTTTACAGGCACATGTCCGTTTATTATCTTGGATGTCGCCGGATCAAGGCCGAACTCCCTCAGCATCTTCTCCACCGGCTCACGCGATTTGATGAGCGTGTAATACGGTCCGGTCGTTTCCTTGTGTGTCGATTTGTCCTCGATGAACATGCGCTCGAACGTAGTCATCTTGTCTTTACCGAACAAAGGCGATCTGCTGCCCTTCCACAGGTACCACATCAGGTCTCCGGGCTTTCCGCCCTCGACTGCCTTGTCCGGCGCGAAGAACTGCTTTCTCACCTGGTCGTCCAGATACTCCATCAAAGCCCTTCCTCTGTGTGCCTCTCCGGCCAGTTTCACATCGATGAATTGTCCATCCGCAGTCATCGGAAGACATCCGTGGAAAAGCAGATTGCCGTTGATTATCTTGAAGAGCGCGCCGTGGCTGAACAGGAACTTTATGTGCTCCTGCAGCTTTTCAGAATTCCTGATCGAGACTTCAAGTGCATTCATGACAAGTTTCTCGTCATCCGTCAGTTCATATGGATGCGCCGGATCCACGGTCGGAAGAAATGTATCCTTGAGCGGCCATTCTTTCCCGTCGATCGTCACTGTCTTCCTGTCAAAGTCTATCTTATCCAGCAGCAGCCGCTCCTCCATCTCATACTCAGGATGCTGCATGATCGTCTGCCCTTCTACCTTGAGCATGATCACAGAAATGGCTTTGTTCATCTTGGCTGCCGTACTCATGCTCACAGGGTCGCCCTGGTTCTCATCGTAAAGGTGCGGCTTGAACGCGTCACACGGATCGTCTCTGTAGGCTTTGCTGGCAAAGGAGGAAAGCGGCCTCAGGTTGATGCCGTATCCCACCTCGAGCATGTCAAAATTGTTGTAGCTGACATTGTTTCTTATTATGTTTGCTATGCACGGCCAGTTTCCGCGCGCCGCTCCCATCCATATGACGTCATGGTTGCCCCACTGGAAGTCCACATCGTGGAGGTCCATCAGATAGTCCATGATCTTATCCGGATGAGCGCCTCTGTCGAAAATATCCCCGATGATGTGGAGCTGATCTATCGCAAGGCTGCTTATGACGTCTGCCAGTCCTTTAATGAACGTTTCCGCCAGGCCGCACTCGACTACCGAGTTGATGATCGATTCGTAGTAGCTGGCCTTGTTCTCTTCATCGTCTGCGTGAAGTAGCTCGTCCATCACATAGCCCAGATTCTCCGGAAGACGTTTCCTGACCTTGGACCTTGTGTGCTTGGATGCGACCGATCTGCATATCTCTACCATGCGGTATATCGCGGTCGTGCACCATTCGTCAAAGTCAGCTTCTGATTCTTTTCTCCTCCGTATCTCTGATCCGGCGTCATATATCAGCGCCGCGAGGTCGTCTCTTTCCTCTTCACTGAGCTCGCTGCCATAGCGGTCGTCTATTTTTGCCTTGACTGTTCCCGATGCCGACTTCAGCATGTGAACAAAAGCCTCGTGCTCGCCGTGCAGGTCGCTGAAAAAATACTCCGTTCCCTTAGGGAGCGCGAGTATTGCATTAAGGTTTATTACTTCAGCCGAAGCTGCTTCAATATTCGGATACTGTTCCGAAAGAAGTGAAAGAAATCTGATGTCTGACATGTTCCTATCCGTCGATCCTTCTTATGTTGGCGCCGATAACCCTGAACTTCTCTATGGAGTCTTCATATCCGCGCTCTATGTGATATATTTCCGAGACCTGTGTCTCACCGTCAGCGACAAGGCCGGCAAGGACCATAGCGGCTCCTGCACGCAGGTCGGTAGCTATGACGCTTGTGCCTCTGAGCTTCCTTCCGCCCCTTATCGTCGCCCTGTTTCCGATTATCTCGATGTTGGCGCCCATGCGGTTCAGCTCGGCTACATGCATGAATCTGTTCTCAAAGACCGTTTCTATTACTGTGCTTGAGCCGTATACCGTGGTAAGGAACGCCATGAACGGTGACTGGATATCGGTCGGGAATCCCGGATAAGGCATAGTCTTGATGTCCGTAGACGTGAGCTCTCTGTCATCAGCTATGACGTACATGCCCTCATCGCCAAGTTCCACAGTCACTCCGCACTCACGTAGCTTGGCTGTGACAGGCTTAAGATGATCCGGCGTGATATTTCTAAGCAGGAGCTGACCTCTCGTAATCGCCGCGGCAAGCATGAAAGTACCTGCTTCTATCCTGTCAGGAATAACCGTATGTTCCGCTCCGTGGAGCGAAGGCACTCCTTCTATCTTGATATTGTCAGTTCCTGCGCCTTTGATCCTTCCACCCATCTTGTTGATGAGGTTAGCCAGGTCGGTGATCTCCGGCTCTTCAGCCGCGTTCTCAATATATGTAGTCCCGTTCGCCAGCACTGCAGCCATCATAATGTTCTCCGTGGCGCCTACGCTCGGGAAGTCCAGATATATCGCTGCTCCGACAAGGCCGCCTTCCGGCGCCTTCGCTTCGATATAGTCGTCTGTAATGGTTATCTCAGCTCCGAGCGCCTTGAACCCCTTAAGATGCAGGTCGATAGGCCTTGCGCCAATGCTGCATCCGCCCGGGCGGTAAAGCTTAGCGTGACCTTCTCTTCCTAGAAGAGGTCCCATTACGACAAAAGACGCCCTCATCATGCCGACAAGGTCGTTATCAGGCTCGGTCGTCTTCACATGTTCTGTTCTTATTTTGAGCACTGAACGCACCGGCTCCTGTATCTCTGAACCGATACTCTCAAGTATCTTTCTCATAACGGTCACGTCCGCGAGCTCCGGCACGTCCGAAATGATGCATTCGTCATGCGAAAGAAGCGTTGCCGCCATCAATGGCAGCACCGCGTTCTTAGCTCCACTTATTGTGACCTCACCGCTGAGCGGTGCACTTTTCTGTACTGAAAATTTAGCCATATATATTTGTCCAAAAGTGTCCGGTATTCAGCTATACTACAGTTTCTTAAGCTCTTTCAGGCAGTTCCTGCAGACATACTTGCCTTTTATCATCTCAACATTATCAGCTTCGCCGCAGAAAATGCATGACGGTGAATACTTCTTAAGCACGATATTCTGTCCGTCAGTAAATATTTCCAGAGAATCTTCGGTAGTTATGTCAAGCGTACGCCTGAGCTCCACCGGAAGAACGATCCTTCCAAGTGAATCTACCGGTCTGACTATTCCGGTTGCCTTCATGATGCCTGCTCCTTTCCCTATTTATCAGCCTTTTTCTCTTTCTTTGCCTGCTTTGCTTCTTTTTTAGCGGCTTTCTCCTTGGCTTTCTTTTCTTTCTTGTACTCTTCGTACTCTTTTTCTTCCTTCTTTTCTCTCTGATCCTTTACGAAATTGAGAGTAGAAGTAGCCGCCTTTCCAAGATCAGTTGCAGTTTTAATCAGGCCCTGATTACCGTTGGCCTCTTCCGCGACAGTGCCTACGACTCCTGACACGTTATCAATGATTCCGTCGATATCTGTAGCTCTGTTGGCTGCTATCTCTGTTACGACTCCGCCGTCATCCAGTACCTTATCTGTCTTCTGAAGAGTTACTATGAGCTTCTTCGCAACAAGAATAAGATAAACGATAAGTACAAGCAGTGCTATAAGCACCAGATAGATCAGTACTTCCTTAACATCTAAAGTAATCATTTCAAAAACCTCCTATGCTGTGTGGTATATTGTATCAATATTTCCATATATTAGCAAGCCTGTTTTTTGCCCTTCTGGGCCTTTCTAACCTTATCTTTTGCAAACTCTACGATTTCGCTCCCCAGCTTCTCCTGTCCGTCTTCGTCCTTCTCACCGGTGAACATCCTGACCTTCACTGTCTCCCTGAGTATATCGGCCTCAACTACCTTGGCCTTTCCCTCCGGTGTTTCGACTATATCGTTCACGTCAGGGAATCCCTTCCTCAGCTGGCAGTATACGTCGTTCTCGTACTTGAGACAGCACATAAGCCTGCCGCAGATACCAGAGATCTTGGTAGGATTAAGCGAAAGATTCTGATTCTTTGCCATCTTGATGGATACAGGCTGGAAGTCAGCGAGCCACGACGCACAGCAGAGAGGCCTCCCGCAGCAGCCGACTCCTCCGAGCATCTTCGCCTCATCCCGGACTCCGACCTGCCTGAGCTCTATCCTCATCCTGAATACGCTTGCGAGATCCTTTACGAGTTCTCTGAAGTCGATCCTTCCGTCAGCAGTGAAATAGAATACTATCTTGTTGTTGTCGAAAGTATATTCAACGTCGATCAGTTTCATCTCAAGGCCGTGCTTGGTGATCTTCTCCTGGCAGAGTTTCATCGCCTCAGCTTTCCTGGCCTCATTCTCCTCATGACGCTTTATGTCTTTCTCATCTGCCACTCTTACTATGCTTTTCAGAGGCATCACGACGTTCTCTTCTTTGACCATAGTTCTGGTCATAGATACGGTCGCATATTCCATGCCTCTCGCCGTTTCAACGATAACGCCTTCGCCCTCGGTTATCTCAATGTCCCCGGGGCTGAAGTAATACATTTTCCCGCTTGTCTTGAAACGTACGCCTACTACTTCGATCATTATATCAGTTCCTCCATTCTGAGCATGAGTCCTCTTATCCTGTAATTGTATCCCGCGCCCAGCTTTATGTCTCTTCTTGTTTCCTCTATCAGATCCGTGCTCGCAAGAGCCGCCTCAGGGCTGATGCTGATACTGTTCATGCCGCGTACCGTGCTCCCTATCAGCGCTTCCAGCGCGTCGAGCAGTTCATATGCATCCTGTCTGCTTTTTATGCCGTCGTCGAGCACGCTCTTGATGTCAGCAAAGTACGCCTTCTTTTTTATCATATCAAAGACCGTCCCGGCAAGCTCGGAGCCCGTGCTCGTATCCTTCCCCTCCAGATCATACAGCCTTACATTGACGCATCTGGAATTGATGGTAGGCAGGAGCTCTTCGGAATTCTCTGAAAGGATCATTATCACTGTTCCTTCCGGAGGCTCTTCAAGCGTCTTCAGGAACCTTGTCTGCGCTCTTGCCGTCATGGTGTCACCGCCGACTATTATAGCCATATTATGGCTTCCCGCTGTCGGTTTGCTCTTCAGACGTACCTGCAGGTCTTCTATCTGCGCATCCTTGATAGTGGTCGTTCCTGTCTTTCTTGCCGTAGTATCTTCCGGCTCCACGATATACAG
Source organism: uncultured Eubacterium sp. (assembly GCA_964388765.1). Taxonomy (GTDB): domain Bacteria; phylum Bacillota; class Clostridia; order Peptostreptococcales; family Anaerovoracaceae; genus Aminicella. The sequence continues at coordinate 1,167 of CAYMBU010000025.1, read as the reverse complement.
GTCCTCATAATTCCCGTCCGCTATCTTCCTGCAGGCTGCGCATCTTCCGCAGCCTTCGCCAGGCATCTGTCTGCATACGAGCGCCTGCGCAAAAGCTCTGGCGAACCCTGTCTTATCGATATTGTTGTCGCCTTCAAATATATATGCATGTGAAACTGTTCCGCTTTTCAGCGCGTTCCCCAGCATTGCAGCCGCAGCGCCGTATTTTCTGTATGCAGAAAGTCCCATCAGATCCCTCTCTTCTTGAAGTGCCACTCTACTTCTTTTATTATCTTATCCCGGATCTCTTCCTTACTCAGAGTGGCATCTATCACACGTACTCTGAAACGGAATTCTTCAGCAACGCTGTCAAATCCCTCCAGGACTTTCTTCTTGAACTCCATGTCTTCGCTTTCAAGCCTGTCGAGATTATTCTGGTCAAGTCTGTCCCTGACATCGTCAGGACTGATCATCATGAGGAACGTGAGATCAGGCTCAAGACCGTTAACAGCGAATTTATTCACTTCTAACACTTTTATGCCCAGATCCCGTCCGAATCCCTGATACGCAATGCTCGAGTCGATAAATCTGTCAGAGACCACTATCTTTCCCTGCTTGAGGGCAGGATCTATGACATTTTCAACAAGCTGTGCCCTGCTTGCAGCATACAGAAGCGCTTCCGTTCTGGCGCTCATATCGGAATTTTCCTTGTCGAGCAGCATATCGCGGATCTGTTCGCTTATCCTTGTCCCTCCGGGTTCTCTTGTGAATACTGATTCAAGTCCTCTCTGATCAAGATATTCCTTCAGATATTGTATCTGTGTGGATTTACCCGCTCCGTCAGGTCCTTCAAATGAAATGAAAAATCCCTTATTCATCTGTATTTTCATCCTTCCTGCGTCTTCTCTTTCTCTTAGGCATTATACGCTTATAGAAAGGGATACGTTTCTTGGCAGTCGTCCCGACAAGCGCGTCCTCGACCGTTTTCTCAAACAAAAACTCTGCCAGAAACAGTATCGGCAGTGTTACTATTATTCCAAAAACGATCTTAAGAACCAGCATATGGACATAAACCTCCTTATATATTCTACACAAGGATATGGTATAAAACAAATGAAAAAAACTTCATAGATCAACGGATAAAAAAACAGACCGCTGATACGGTCTGTAATAAATGAAAAAGCCGAA
>CAYMBU010000024.1:0-17015 GCA_964388765.1 uncultured Eubacterium sp. | reverse complement strand
GGATACACCTTCCGCTTTTGCATTGTCCATGCACCTTGCCTTCGTAAAGTCATTCTTGTAAGGACCGCTCCATATATCGCACCCTGTCATGTGCGCCTTCGGATTTCTTTTGGCACACGCTATGGTAAGTGCTCCGCTGCCGCAGCCAACGTCAAGTCCGTGTCCGCCATCAGGTATATGCACATATTCCGCAGTACCCTCAACTATTGTTTTGGATAGCTTCCTGGTACCGTTGTAATCAAAGGCAGCATACATTTTCGCCGTCCAGGCTGTTGCAAGAAGCAGCACGATAGTCAGAATGCCGAAAACTACACTGCATACTGTTCTTGGCGATCCTTTCAGGATCATGTCAGTTGCTCCGAATATGAAGAGCAATACCAAAGACAGTACAGCTGCTGCCGCAAATTCGTATACCATCGACTTTGGCACCCAGTTTCTGTAATCCGGTTTCATAATCATTCCTTTCTGAGTTATACATAACTAACTCACATGCTTTTTAAAAGCCTCTATGTGAGGCTGCACTCGATCGGTTAGTTATAACTAACTCAGCTCCTATTATACCATCGCCCGCTCTTAAATCAAGGGATAAATTACCATAATACAAAAACAGCGGCCGGTTATTACACTGACCGCTGTCCTTATAAAGCTATGACTCCATCAAATGAGGCCCTCCGGTATTTCAGGAAGGAAAATAACATTCGGCTTTCCTGTTACCGGATTTTCAGTTATTTTAGTGTCTACTCCGAAAAGTTCCTTTATCATGGATGGTACCATGATCTCTTCCGGAGTTCCTACTTTAACTATATGACCGCTTTTCATCATTATGATCTTATCACAGTAGCAGGCTGCGATATTCATATCATGTATGGATGAGAACACCGTAAGGTCCTGAGCTTTAAGGATATTCATTATCTGGTACTGATAACCTATGTCCAGGTGATTGGTAGGCTCGTCCAGAATGATCAGATTCGCCTGCTGCACCAGTGCCCTGGCTACAAGAGTCCTCTGTTTCTCTCCTCCCGAAAGAGAAAGGAAACTACGGTCTTCGTAGCCTTCCATGCCTACTTCCTTTATTGCGTCTTCCACTATCTTCTTCTCACGGATCTTATCGTTGTTCCAGAGATTCTGATGTGCAAACCTTCCCAGCATTACCATGTCGTATACAGTCATGTCGAATTCAACGTTATTCTCCTGCTGCATGACTGACATCTCTTTCGCGATCTCACGGCTCGTCATCTCGTTCAGCTCTCTGCCGTCTATGTACACTGTCCCCGAATCCGGCTTGTACACTCTGTAGATGTTCTTGAGCAGAGTGGATTTCCCACATCCGTTTGGACCGATAAGGCCTACGAAATCGCCCTCTTTGATCCCGAGGCTGACTCCTTCAACGATCAGTTTCTGATCTATGGAGTATGTAATATCTTTTACTTCCAGTTTCATGATCAGCCTCCGAATTTACCATGTGATTTACGTATCAGATACAGGAAGAACGGCGCGCCGAAGAAAGCGGATACCACTCCTATCGGCAGTTCTTCCGGTCTTACTATGACTCTGGATATCATGTCTGCGACGACCAGAAAAGTGCCTCCGACAAGGATCGACGCAGGAATAAGCTTTACATGCCTCGTGCCTACGATCGACCTTGTGATATGCGGTATCGTAAGGCCTACGAATCCGATCGTTCCGCTGATCGAGACTATGACTCCTGTCAAAAGTGTTGACAGGAAGATTATCACAAGCTTCAGCTTGTCAGTATCCACTCCTACAGTCACCGCGACTTCTTCTCCCAGTAAGAGCACGTCAAGCTTCCTTGACAGAAGTACGATGGCTATCAGGCAGATAATAAAGGCGATAGTTGCATAAAGCAGCATCCTCCAGCTTGATCCATTGAGTGATCCCATCATCCAGTAAGTAGCAGTCTTCACCTTATCAGAACCTGTCTTGGTATGATATATCATGAAGTTAGTTATCGCTCCGAACAAAGCGGACACAGCGATCCCGGCGAGCACCAGCTGCGTAGCGGTGATCTTGTTCCGTATTGATGCTATCTTCATCGCGAGCATGATAGATATGACCGCTCCGGCGAAAGCTCCGACCATCCTGCCGTATGGTCCCAGGAAGTTCAGATATCCATACATTATGACGGATACCGCTCCTGCGGAAGCACCCTGCGAAATACCCAGGACATACGGATCTGCCAGCGGGTTCTTGGTAAGAGCCTGCATCAGTATTCCACATATCGTGAGTCCTGCGCCGACTATGAACGCAGTAAGTATTCTCGGTATACGTATACCCCAGATTATGGATTCCATGCTGGTATCGAGACCGCTCCTGCCTCCGAAAAGTCTTGCAAATACGACTTTTCTGATCACATCGAAGCTGACATCGACGCTTCCCAGTCTTGTCGCCATTATCATAGATGCTGCCAGAACTGCAGCCATAACTATCATAAAGACAGTGTATTGTGAATTTCTTTTTAAAGGGAAAAGCGGTTCCCCTGGCTTAGACATCTGTTTCTCCTATTCTGTATTTACGTCTATTAGAACTTGTCCGGATGGAACTGCTTAGCCATGATCTCAACTGTTCCTGCGGAGCCGGCTGATCCCTGCATGTCTGAGCAGCATGCGGAATAGATCTTGCCTTCTTTAACAGCTCTCATGTTCTTTGTGAAATCGTTAGTCTTGAGGAACTCTGTCTTCTTCTCTGTGTCGCCGTCATAGTCGAGGATGAGGATGACGTCAGGATCTCTCTGAACTACCTCTTCCCATGAAGGTGTAGCCCATCCTTTATTGATGTCATCAAAGATCGAGATGCCGCCTGCTCTCTTGATCATGTCTCCGGGAACTCCCTGGCATGCCGTGAACGGAGCATCCTCTCCAGAGTCGTATACGAATACCTTTACAGGCTCTACATCGCCGAGCTTCTTTTCTACTTCTTCAAGCTTTGCCTTCATTGCGGCAACTTTCTCTTCAGCAAGATCAGTTACGCCGAACACATGACCGAGTACATCGTAGTCCTTGTAGATATCCTCGAATGTGGCCGAGTCTGAGCAGCAATACGGGAAGTAAGGGATGATACCATTGTCAAGGCAGAACTCTACTGAGAAGTTCTGGTCTGAGAACAGTGAATCCCAACCCATCATGAAGTCAGGTTTGAGTTCCAGGATCTGCTCTTTTGACGCGTTCTGCAGGTTTACTCCGGGCTCTGTGATCTGCTTTACCTTATCTCTTGCAGGATAGTCGCTTACTGTAGACCAGCATGCTCCTCTTGTGTAGCCAGCCATATGGTCTTCCAGTCCAAGATCGAACAGGAAGTCAGCCATCTGGTCTCCATCCGCAATTGCAGCCTTAGGTGCTGATGTGAATGTCTCTTCCATGTTCTGGCCGATACCGGAACGCTCAAGATTGAGTGTGATAGTGTAAGGCTCATAATCTCCGCCTTCTGTTCCCACTTTCTTGGCCTCTTCATCGACTGTGTACTCGTCGCCTTTTGATCCGGTGACTTTGTTGCTGTCCTTGCATCCTGCCATTACGAATACCATGACAAAACACAGCAGAATAACTAGCAATGATCTTCTCTTCATAAGTTTCCTTTCCTGTCCAACTCTCAATGGACATACACAACATAAAAAGCAAAACTGCCTCGTTTGGAACCGGCTTGAAAGCTAGAGACGGTCCCGCCTGAGGCAGTTATTTATATTATACGAGATATGCTGGTGACCCAATCCCGTATCATTTGATATATCTTACAGATGATTCGGCGAATCTTCATCTGAAGAGATATACCGATCAAAAAAGGACTGCCCTTTGAGGCAGTCCCATGATCCAATGTAATCTGATCCATATCAGACAAATATGGATCATCGAAAGGCTATAGCCGGTGATCACGGCGCGCCGCTCTAGCGCATCCATGATTCTCCCACCTTTACATACCTTCCAGTTCGGTCCGGCATACTGCCTCAGAACATGCCGTCCCTGGTCTGGCTCGTCTCCCGACTTATCTACCGGCCTTGACCGGTGCTTTACGGTTGCTGAGATACAGCGTGGCATTTCACCACATTCCGTTAGTCAGACACATTTATTCTCTTTTCATTAGTTATATTACCACATACACAGGCAATTTCAATAGTTCAATTACAAATCCGCTATTTCACCCTGACTGCTTTCTTTTTACTCCACGGTGAGTAGTACATGGCTTTGCCGGCTTTCCTGTATGTGCGGATCCGTACATAGTATGTCTTCCTGCTCTTGAGCTTCCTGACCGTACGGCTGCCCTTCTTCGCGCCTTTCACATTGACGATCTTTATCCCCTTCCTGAAGTTCTTCCCGGTACTGTACTGTATCTGATATCCGGTTATTCTATAGATACTCATCCTTTTTGTCTGCTTCTTCCACTTCACCGTCATTTTCTTTTTTCCGGCAGCGACTTTGGAAAGGCTTGTGCCTTTAGGGCTGACCTTAAATGTTGCTCTTTTGGCGCCTATGTATTTACCGATTCCGGTGATGACCACATTGGCTTTGCCGACACTGACATTATTCTCATATGAAAGCACGTAATCCTTGCCTGACGTCAGCTTCTTTCCGTTCAATGTGACTGCTGCTCCCGGCTTCAGTGCCTTTCCGCTCCATATCATATTCTTCTTTCCGACCTTTATCTTCGCGCCGGAAATACCGGTCAGAACCGAATCAGTATCAACACCTTCCGCTATGGTCACTGCTTTCAACCGGGCTGCACAGCCGGGGTTATCCCATCTCTCCATTTCCTCATCCTGCATTTCATTCGTCTCATTATAGAGATCTCTCCATGAATCACCCGCACTGTTTCTGCCGAAAGACTGATAAGGCGAGACTTTGCTTACGAACCGCAGGAAGTCTCCGGTATCGTAGGACGCGTCCGCATCATATTTCACGACATCGCCGTTGCTGTGAGAAAGCGTAACGACAATGGCAAATCTGCTTCCGGCTTTCAGGTCGATCTCTTTATTCAGATCGACAGTATAAAATCCCGGATTGTCCGTCGTTCCGGTCTGAGGGCTTGCAAGAGCCGGCGTTCCGCTGGTCGGATCCGTTTTATCCGTACAGTCCGTATAGATCTGGATGGAATAATTGACATTCGTATCATAGATCACGCTGAGAGTGACCGACTTCAGTATCTCATTCTTCCCGGCAGCGCCTTTGACCGTAAACATATTCGCTACACTGCCGCCGGATGGTACTTCGATATATGCGTCGCTGGCAGAACCATCATACTGATACGTTATTTCATTTCTGGAAGCAGGTCTCATCTCATATGCGTATGCGGATGCATATTTGTTTTTATTAAAATAGCAGTCATCGTAGGACAGCCAGTAATAGCCGCCGTCGCCCCACCACTTGCCCCAGCTGTTCTTGCAGAGCCATGCGCCGTCATGGTCAGGAGCCTCCTCTAAAAAGTCTTGAATGTAATCTTTATCATAGTCTTCATCATAATAGGTGAAATTCAGCCTTGGGTAATTATCATCCCATCCGACAATTGTGATAAGATGATTTGATTCATCTTCATAAGGATTGTAAAATGCAGAATTCTCTTCATTCCACTGGACATCCCAGTCATCCCAGTCGTTCAGATACGTGAGAGCGGCAACGCCTCCGTCATTCATTATGGCCTGCTTGACACTGTTTCTGTCTTTCATCGGTATACGCTTAACAGAAGACATGCGCCAGGCATTGGCACCTCTTGCAAGCTTTGGATCCAGTTTCGTAGCGCTTCCGAAAGTGCTCGTCCATTTATATCCAGCGCCTATCCATTTGCCCAGCATGTCATCGAATGTCGGAACATCTTTCTCGTTGGCAACGCCGATACCGGTTGCCATCGTTTCTGTTGTCACCCAGGCGTTCCCGTAATTATCAATGTAATTCTTTTTTCTTATCGGCAGTGTCTTATCACCTTTCGTATTCCCGAGAGCATCAGGCTGCAGGTTAAAGCTGAAATATGCCAGCTGCCTTTCCGAAAGATCCAGGCTCTCAGGCGACGACACCTGCCCATGAGCAAGAAGCGACGACTCTACGGCTGCGATCGTGGCAAACGACCAGCATATGTTCAGAGAATCCTGGTCTCTTACCGGCGTCACATAGCCATGATCTCTTGATTCATAGCTTGCCGGAAGTCCGGCCTGTAGCTGCAGCTGTCCGCGTCGGCTTTCCTCAGTAATACCGAACACCGGCGCGCTCTCATCCATACCGCCATTTCCGTGTCCATCAAATTCATTCTCGGCGGCAAAGGCCATGCTGTCCTGCATGCCAAAAAGCAGCCCCGAAAAAAGGACTGCCATAACTATGATCACTACGCCGACAAAGCGGCTCTCACAAGAATATTTACGCATGATACTGTTCTCCTTTTTCCAACTAGTTCTGTATCATCCTTATTGACGCAGACATTTGATGCCTTTGTTTATATATTACACCAAAACAATCTGTCCAGCGAGACGTAAAATACCACGCTTTTATCGAGAAACATCGCCCGAAACAGTTGACGAAACCTGTGTATATGGTAAAATATAAGTCTATGCACAATATAATAATGTAAAAACTTTTTTTGATATATATGACTAACGGAGGTAAAGAATGACAACTACCCAGGAATCGGCAAAACAGATCCTGAACCTGCTGCCCGGAGTGGATTGCGGCGGACATGGCGGATGTGGATTCCCGACCTGTCAGGCGTGTGCTGAAGCCATCGCCGAAGGCGGATCCCCTGCTCTCTGTCCGGCCTGCAGCAGCGAAACAGCAGCTGAGATCGCCAGGATAATGAATGTAGAACCTGTTGAGACTGAAGATAAAGTCGCCTTTGTCAGATGTGCGGGAAAAGCCGCGTCATCAGAACGCTTCGCAGACTGCGCAAGCTGTGATGAAGCAAAGGCAGAAGGAACAGTCAGGGGCGAATGCAGATACGGCTGTCTCGGTATCGGGACCTGTATCGAAAGGTGTAAATTCGACGCGATGAAGATCGAGGACGGGCACCTCGTGATCGACCGCGACAAATGCACAGGCTGTGAGGCCTGCGTCGGAGCATGCGTACAGCATATCATCGAGATGATCCCGAGAGAAGCTACTAACTTCATCCCATGCTCGTCAAAGGCAGATGAGGAAGAAACGTTCGCAACATGCGGCTACGGCTGCATCGGATGCGGAGACTGCGCTGTATCATGCCCGAAAGGCGCAATAGAGATGGTAGTCGGTAATGACGTACAGGGAAGATACGCGAAGATCGACTATTCGAAGTGTGAAGGCTGCATCACTTGCACCCTTAAATGCAGAAAGAAGATCATCGTAGACACACTTCATGATCTCACAAAGGCAAAGGAAGAAGTAGCGCTGGTAAGATGCGTAGGCGGCATCAGAGGCAAGCTCAAACTTAAAGAAATGGGCATTGAATCATGTCTTGATGCTAAGGACATCGACCTTGACGCCAATGACATCTGTGAATACAGCTGCCTCGGCCTCGGCGACTGTGTCAAGGCATGCAGATACGGCGCCATCTCAAACGAGTCCGGCGTGACCAGAGTAGATCCGGATAAATGCGTAGGATGCGGAGACTGCATGCGCGCCTGCCCGAGAGACAAGATCATCATGGTCCCGTATAAGGGAGTAAAGCAGATCGCATGCTCTTCCAAGGCAGATCCAAAGAGAAGAATGGAAGTATGCGGCGTCGGATGCATCGCGTGCGGAGACTGCGTGGAGAACTGCCCGCAGAATGCCATTACCATGACAGACGGAAATCCGTTCATCGACCATGAGAAATGCGTCAACTGCGGCGTCTGCACATACCTGTGCTCAAGGTCGCTGATCAAAGAGCGCGTAGTTCCTGAATACAACTATATCCAGATGAAAGCGGCTGAGATCGATTCTGAGCAGGATGAAGAGAGGTGATCGGATTGAGGAAAAGAAAGACAATGGACGGCAACACTGCCGCCGCTCACGTTGCCTATGCATACTCTGAAGTAGCGGCTATCTACCCTATCACACCATCATCCGTAATGGCTGAGAATGTGGACAGCTGGGCAAGTGACAACAGGAAAAACATATTCGGAAAAGAAGTCAAAGTCGTTGAGATGGAGTCGGAAGGCGGCGCTGCAGGCGCGATCCACGGCTCGATCAGCGCAGGCGCCCTTACAACGACGTTCACTGCGTCTCAGGGACTGCTTCTTATGATACCTAACATGTACAAGATCGCAGCAGAAGGCTACCCTGCCGTAATGCACGTATCAGCAAGAACAGTCGCGACACACGCGCTGAATATCTTCGGCGATCATTCAGACGTTATGGCCTGCCGTCAGACGGGTTTTGCCATGCTTTGTTCAAGAGATCCTCAGGAAGTAATGGACATGGCTGCGGTCGCGCATCTGTCAGCGATAGAGGGCGGCGTTCCTATGCTGCATTTCTTCGACGGATTCAGGACGAGCCACGAACAGCAGAAGATCTATACGTGGGACTATAAGGACCTCAGCGAGATGGTCGACTGGGATGCTATCCGCCGTTTCAAGGCGAACGCTCTCAATCCTAACCATCCGCACGCGACAGGTTCCGCAGAGCAGCCGGAGACATTCTTCCAGCACAGAGAAGCCTGCAATACCAGATATGAAGAGCAGGCAGATGTGATCATCCGCTGCATGAACAAAGTCAATGAAAGAGTCGAGCGTGAAAGGCCGTATAAGCCGTATGAGTATTACGGCGCGCCTGACGCAGAAGAAGTGATCGTAGCGATGGGCTCCGTATGTGACTGCGCGGAAGAAGTAGTGGATTATCTCAATAACGAGAAGAACGGAAAGGTCGGCCTCCTCAGCGTGAGGATGTACCGCCCGTTCTCCGCAAAGCATTTTGTTGCTGAGATACCGCATTCTGTAAAGAAGATCGCAGTGCTCGACAGGACGAAAGAGCCGGGTTCTCAGGGAGAGCCTCTGTATCTTGACGTCATCGCGGCCCTGAAGGACACAGAATACGAGAACATCACAGTCTGCGGAGGAAGATACGGACTCGGATCAAAGGACGTACAGCCGGGAGACATCCTTGCTGTCTTCAGAAACCTGGAATGTGACGAGCCAAAGAAGGAATTCACCATCTCGATAACAGACGATGTGACAGGGCTTTCACTTGAAGCAGTTGAGAACCCTGACGTAGCTCCGAAGAGCACTATCGCCTGCAAGTTCTGGGGACTCGGCTCCGACGGAACAGTCGGCGCCAACAAGAACAGCGTAAAGATAATCGGCGACAATACCGACAAGTACGTACAGGCTTACTTCCAGTACGACTCCAAGAAGTCGGGCGGAGTGACCATATCACATCTGAGATTCGGAGATGAGCCGATCCGCTCGGAATACTATGTTAAGCAGGCAGATTTCGTAGCCTGCCACGTGCCGTCATACATAAGAAAATACAGCATCGTAGAAGACGTCAAGCCGGGCGGGATATTCCTGCTCAACTGCCCATGGTCCGATGAGGAAATGGAAGAACATCTCCCCGGAAACGTCAAGAGATACATTGCTGAGAACAATGTCCGCTTCTATGTCTGCAACGCTCAGAAGATCGCAAGAGAGCTGCACCTCGGCATAAGAATGAACACTGTCCTTCAGGCAGCGTTCTTCAAGCTTGCCGGCATCCTTCCGATCGACGATGCCAAGGCTTACATGAAGGAAGCTATCCGCAAGACTTACGGCGCCAAGGGTCAGGACATCGTATCGATGAACTGCTCCGCGGTAGACTCCGGTATCTCAAGCGTAAGAGAGATCAGCATCCCTAAGTCATGGGCAAAGGCGAAAGGCGGTATCGAAGCTGCCAGAGCCGAGGGACGCGACAAGCTGCACACAGAATACATAAATAACATTCTGAAGCCGACAAGCAGCATGCATGGCGACGATATTCCGGTGTCAGCTTTTGTTGATACAGCGAACGGAATGGTTCCTTCAGGCACAGCAGCCTATGAAAAGAGAGGCATCGCGATGGATGTTCCTAAGTGGGACGCCACGAAGTGCATGCAGTGCAACTGGTGCTCATATGTCTGCCCTCACGCTGTCATCCGTCCGTTCGTTATGACAAAGGAAGAGGCTGATTCATATAAAGGGATCAAGGTTCCTTTCAAGAACGATCCTGATAAGTACTTCGCGATGGGAATATCCGCGATGGACTGCACAGGCTGCGGAAGCTGCGCCGAGGTATGCCCATCCAGGAAGAAAGCTCTTGAGATGGTCCCTGCCTCAGATATCTGTGAGAAGGAACAGGAAGACTTCGATCATCTCTTCAGCAATGTCACATACAAGAAAGAGTTCCAGAGCGACAAGACAGTAGCCGGATCACAGTTCAGACAGCCGCTGCTCGAGTTCTCGGGCGCATGCCCTGGATGCGGCGAGACTCCGTACGCCAAGCTCGTGACACAGCTGTTCGGAGACAGGATGTTCATAGCCAACGCGACAGGATGTTCATCCATCTGGGGACTTTCCGCTCCGTCATCACCTTACACGGTGAACAAGGAAGGAAGAGGACCTGCCTGGTCGAACTCCCTCTTCGAGGACAACGCTGAATACGGATACGGCATGGCTATCGCGATGAAGGCGAGAAGAGCCGAGATGAAGCAGCACGTAGAAAGCCTCGCTGAGGATCCGAAGTTCGCTGACGCAGCGAAGAAATGGCTCGATAACATGGAAGACGCGAAGCAGGCTGACATCACGGGGAAAGAGCTCGTCAAGGCCTGCGAAGGCTCTGACAACGAGGAAGCCCGCTACGTTACCGAGAACGCGGACATGCTTCCTAAGCCTTCGATCTGGATGTTCGGAGGCGACGGATGGGCGTACGACATCGGATACGGCGGACTTGACCACGTCCTTGCCTCAGGCGAGAACGTAAACGTCCTGGTATTCGATACCGAGGTATATTCCAACACCGGCGGACAGTCATCCAAATCAACGCCTATCGGAGCTGTCGCTCAGTTCGCGGCCTCAGGAAAGACCGTTACGAAGAAGAACCTCGCTCAGATAGTGATGGCATATGGATATGTATACGTCGCCCAGGTCGCGATGGGAGCGAACCCTGCGCAGACTCTTAAGGCGATAAGGGAAGCTGAAGCGTACGACGGTCCTTCACTGATCATCGCATACGCTCCATGCATCAACCACGGCGTTAAAGCCGGAATGAACAAGGCGATGCTTGAGATGAAGCACGCGGTAAGAGCAGGATACTGGAACCTCATGAGGTATAACCCTGCGAACGTTCTTGAGAAGAAGAACCCGCTCTCAGTTGACAGTGCGCCTCCAACAGAAGAATATCAGAGCTTCCTGATGGGCGAAGTACGTTATAACTCACTGCAGCTCAAGTCGCCGTACCGCGCCGCAGAGCTGTTCAAAAAGGCTGAAGAAGCGGCTAACGCAAGATGCAGCAAACTGCTCATGCAGGAAAAAGACTTTGAGAATAACTAGGAAAGGAGGACTTTGATACATGTATAGAATAGTTAGAAAAAGACGTTTGAACGAGACCATGACATGGCTCTCAATCGAAGCTCCTCTGATCGCTATAAAAGACCGTCCGGGCCAGTTCATCATCCTGAGGACTGACGAGCACGGGGAGAGGATCCCTCTGACAATGGCGGGCCACGATTCCGAAAAAGGAACTGTAGATATCATTTACGCGGCAGTCGGCAGAACGACGATGCTGCTGGATCAGCTTGAGGAAGGCGATTATCTTCAGGACATCGTAGGACCTCTCGGGAAGCCGACAGAGATGGAAGGCCTCAAGAGGGTCTGCGTAGTCGGCGGAGGTACAGGAAACGCCCTCGCCCTTTCACTTGTATACGGTCTGCACGAAAACGGCATCTATGTCGACATGGTAGCCGGATTCAAGAGCAAGGCACAGGTCATCCTGGAAGAAGAGCTCGGTGCAGGCGTAGACCGTCTGTTCATCGTGACGGACGATGGATCCTACAAAGAAAAGGGATTCACTACTGATAAGCTGAAGCAGCTGATCGAAGATGGAAACGAATATGATGAGATCATTACGATCGGACCTCCGATGATGATGAAGTTCGTATCACAGATCGCGACAGAATACGGGATTAAGTCCGTAGCTTCACTTTCCGCGTACATGATCGACGGTACGGGAATGTGCGGAGGATGCCGCTGCGTCGTAGGCGGAGAGAACAAGTTCGTCTGCGTTGACGGACCTGACTTTGACGGCGCTCTCGTAAACTGGGATGAGCTGATCAGAAGAAATACATATTACTCAGAACAGGAAGCTCATGACAGAGCTCATGTCTGCAGGCTGACAGGAGGTGTGCGTTACAATGATTAACATGAAATCTGTAAAGAACCCTATGCCAGAGCAGAAGCCTGAGGTAAGGGCGAGAAACTTCAAGGAAGTAGCTGAGGGATATACCGAGGAGATGGCTGTAAACGAGGCGATGCGCTGCTTAAAGTGCAGAACGAAGCCATGCACCAAGGGATGCCCTGTAATGATCAGGATACCTGATTTCGTCGCTAAGATCGCTGAAGGCGACTATGAGGCGGCATACCAGATAATCTCAGAAGACAGCGCCCTTCCGCGTATCTGCGGAAGAGTCTGCCCTCAGGAGAATCAGTGTGAGGGAAGATGCGTAAGAGGCATCAAGGGCGAGCCTGTATCGATCGGCCGTCTCGAGAGATTCGTAGCTGACTGGCACGCTGAGCATGAAGAAGAGCTTAAGTCCGTATACGGATATGAGGAAGCCTCAAAGATGAAGAGCGGAAACGGAAAGCGCGTAGCTGTAGTAGGCGCCGGCCCTGCCGGGCTCACATGCGCGGGAGACCTGTCCGCGAAGGGATACGCCGTCACAGTATATGAGTCGCTTCATAAGCCGGGCGGAGTACTTGCCTACGGTATCCCTGAGTTCCGTCTTCCTAAGGACATCGTTGCCGCGGAAGTCAAGAAGCTCGAGGACCGCGGCGTAAAGTTCATCTGCAACGCCATCATCGGAAGAGCAGAGAGCGTAGACGAGCTGATCGACGAAGAAGGCTTCGACGCCGTATTCGTAGGAACGGGAGCCGGACTTCCGTCGTTCATGAACATCCCGGGAGAGAACCTCCTCGGCGTATGCTCAGCAAACGAGTATCTTACGAGGATCAACCTCATGAAGGGTTACCGCGATGACTACGACACACCTGTACCTAAGGGAACGCGTGTTGCTGTCATCGGCGGCGGAAACGTAGCTATGGACGCCGCGAGATGCGCGATGAGGATGGGCGCCGAGAAGGTATACATCATATACCGCCGCTCAATGGACGAGATCCCTGCAAGGCGCGAAGAGATACATCACGCCATACAGGAAGGCGTTGACTTCCAGCTTCTCAGAAACCCTGTCCAGATCGTTGGAGATGAAGACGGACACGTGACAGGAGTCGAAGTCGTGAAGATGGAGCTCGGCGAGCCTGACGCTTCAGGCCGCAGGAAGCCTGTAGCAGTAGAAGGCTCCAATTACATCCTTGATGTCGATGAAGTCATCATGGCTATAGGTACAAGACTGAATACTCTGATCCTTGATACTACCGAGAATCTTGAGGCTAACAGACGCGGCGGTATCGACACGGACGACGGAGCGAAGACAAGCCGCGAAGGCGTCTATGCCGGCGGTGACGCAGTCACAGGGGCCGCGACCGTAATACTCGCCATGGGAGCGGGCAAGACCGCTGCAAAGAGCATCGACGAGTATCTGAAGAAGGACAAATAGATAAAAGTCTGCATATAAAAAGGCTCTCTTCAAAGCGAAGAGAGCCTTTTTGCGTTATAAGTCATTCTGCACGGTGATGATCAAAATCCGAGTTCGGCGTTCACAAGTATAACCGAGATCCTGCCCTTGTGCAGAGAGTATCTTGTGATGAGGAACTGGCAGCATATATTATCAGGCGATTTGCAGTCCAGACAGGAGCCTGTCTTAGCGCATGGAGTGGACAGGCCGAATCTCTGCGCGTTTATCGGCGCAGCGACATTCCTCGCCCTTTTCATGGCTCCGTCGACATCGCTGCAGACCTTGTTCATCCCTACAATGAACAGGACATGCTTAGGCCCCTGTGCGATCGCTGATACTCTGTTTGCGTTTCCGTCGATGTTTATGATGACTCCGTCCTCTGTCATTGCGTTCGCGCTCGACAGGAAGAAATCAGCGTCATAAGCCATCAGCATGGCCTCTCTTTTATCCTCGTAGTTATCTCTGTCGATAAAGTTGTAATCACCCTGCTTCAGCGCGTCCACGAGCCCTATTTCACGCGCGCTCATGCATCCTCCCATGGTAACAGAGCTTTTCTCCGGGATAAGCTCCAGAGCCTTTGCAAGCGCTGCTTCTTTGCTGTCTGCGTAATACGCTTCCATGTTCCTGGACTCAAGTCCTTTGATAACTTTCTGCGCCAGAAGCTCGTTTCTCCTGAAAATGTTCTCGTCCATCATCTGTCCCTCTCTCTTTGATCTCCTGTTATATCACTTATATAAATACATATTTCTTCATCCTGTCGAATGCCTCTTCAATGAGGCTCCTCGGCGACGCGAGGTTCAGCCTGACATGACACGGTCCCTCGAATGACCGCCCGTCCTGCCAGCCTACTCCGACTCGCCAACCGGCATGGATCACTTCGTCTATATCTCTTCCGGACTTTTCACAGTATCTGCTCAGGTCAAGGAAAAGCATATATGTGCCCTCTCCCGCATGCGTCTCAACGTCCGGGAAATTCTCTTTGATATATCTGACTGCCCAGCTGACGTTTCCTTCTATCACCTGCATCAGCTCATTCACCCATTCGCGGCCTTCATTGCTGTAGGCTCCGATAAGCGCATGCATCGACAGCACGTTCATCTCATTGTAATGTGTTTTTTCCCCAAACTCTGTAATGACTTTGCGCAGCTCATCGTTATATATGATGTGGTAGCTTCCGATCAGACCTGCCAGATTGAATGTTTTGCTAGGAGCATATGCGGCGGCCGTGTGCTCTTTCGCCCAGCTGCTCACGCACTGCACAGGCACGTGCTCACATCCCGGAAATACCAGATCTGCCCATATCTCATCGCTCAGTACGGTGACATCGTTCGCCTCGAACACAGCCATTGCCTGCTCAAGCTCGAGCAAAGTCCATACGCGTCCGCTCGGGTTATGCGGCGAGCAGAAGATCACGACTTTGATGTTATTGTCTTTGATCTTCCGATCCATGTCGTCATAGTCCATGCGCCAGACACCATCCTCATCAAGGATCAAAGGACTGTATACAGACTTCCTGCCCAGCCCCTCAACATCTTCTTTGAATCCGACGTATACAGGACTGTGAAGGAAGATGCTGTCTCCCGGCTTTGTCAGAGTCTGTACGGCGCTCGCCATGAATCCGTGAACGCCGTTCTCGTATCCGATATGTTCCTTTCTGAGATCCTGATGATATCCTCCCGCCTTGCGCCAGCTGATGATCGACTGATAATACTCGTCCGAATAATCATAGTATCCGAATAGAGGATGGTCCGCTCTTTTGATGATCTCTCTCGTCACCGCGGGACATGTCGCAAAGTTCATGTCGGCGACCCAGAGCGGTATGAAGTCGAAGTCCTCGTCTGGGAGTGCAGGCTCTATGCCCCACTTCACTTTTCCTACCGAGTCATACGCCGCGGCGTCCATGCCTCTTCTGTCTATGATGGTCTCAAAATCGTATTTCATTATTCCGGTTCTTTCTGTTGCTTAATGTCTTTTGCTTTTCCGGAACATGAACTTCCGGACAACTGCTATGCCTATCTTATATGGAAGCGGCCTCAGTGCTTTGTCCGCCTCCTTAAGCTTCTCTCTTATCGGTATGTTCTGTGGGCAGTGTTTCTCGCATTTACCGCATCCGATACACTTCGTCGCGAAAGCAGCGTCTTTTGTCAGGCCTACTGTCTGCGCATACTCATATCTGCCCTGGCTCTTCGAGTCTATGTACATTGCGTTGTAGCAACGGAATATCCCCGGAATGTCGACTCCCTGCGGACACGGCATGCAGTATCTGCATCCCGTGCACCCGACTTTCTCAACTTCTCTGATCTTGCTTCTGACCTTGTCTATCACATCAAAGTCATCCTGACTAAGCCCGCCGGTTTCTGCATCTGACGCGATGCGCACGTTCTCACGGACCATGTCCATCGTGTTCATCCCGGAAAGGACGACAGTGACTTCCGGCTGATCAAACAGCCATCTGAAGCTCCATTCTGCCGGCGGCCAGCCTCTTCCGCTCTTCTGCATTATGGATCTTGCCGCCGCAGGTATCTTCACGAGCTTACCGCCGCGGAGAGGCTCCATGATGACGACCGGGATGCTCTTTGCCGCCGCGGCCTTCAGCCCTGTCACGCCCGCCTGCGAGTTTTCATCAAAATAGTTGTACTGGATCATGCAAATGTCCCAGTCATAGTCGTTCAGGATCTTCTGGAAGCCGTCTGTATTCCCGTGATACGAGAAGCCGATGTTTCTGATCTGACCACTTTCCTTCTTCTGTCTGATCCAGTCAATGACGCCCACATCCTTCAGCTTCTCCCACTGCGCGACGTCTGTCAGATGGTGCATGAGATAATAGTCGATGTGGTCAGTACGGAGCCTGGAAAGCTCTTCGTTGAAGAACCGGTCAAGAGCGGCTCGGTTACTCACGAGGTACTGAGGGAGCTTGGTCGCGATATTTATCTTATCCCTTATGCCGTTACGCTCGAATATCTCGCCTATCGCAGCCTCACTACCGCCGTAGATATACGCGGTGTCGAAATAGTTCACACCCGCGTGATATGCTTCCATTATCTCACGTTCTGCTTCTTCTATATCGATCTTCCCGCCTTTTCTGGCAAACCGCATGCAGCCGAAGCCGAGGATCGAAAGTTCATTTCCTTTCTTATCTTTCCTGTATTTCATTCTTACGCTTCCTAATGCAGATCGTGCCTCATCAAAAGCGCAGACGTGGCTGCTCTCTTTACAGTATCCGCGTCTTTTTCGACATCATCGTCCTCATAGTCAGCTTCCTCAACTGACTGGGT
>CAYMBU010000023.1:255-17018 GCA_964388765.1 uncultured Eubacterium sp. | reverse complement strand
GAGCCCCGCAGTCCGCCAGCATCGTCATTACCTGCTTTGATCCGCATGAGATCGAAAGGCTGACCGACGGCTTGATGGTGCGTCCCTTCAGTAGCGCTGCCACCTTGAGCATATCGAACAGAGACGAATTGGTACATGAACCTATGCATACCTGATCGACTTTGGTACCGGCTATGGAAGCGACATCCACTACATTATCCGGACTATGCGGGCAGGCGATCTTCGCTGTAAGTGTGTCGAGATCTATATCGATGATCCTGTCATATACGGCATCAGGATCGCTCTCGAGCGGCGTGAAGTCTTCGCCTCTTCCCTCTGCCTCAAGGAATGCCTTCGTTACCTCATCCGATGGGAATATAGACGTTGTAGCGCCGAGCTCTGTACCCATATTGGTTATAGTTGCTCTCTCCGGCACGGAAAGTTCTTTGATCCCAGGGCCTCCCCACTCGATGATGGCTCCTACCCCGCCTTTTACCGACAGTATACGGAGGATCTCAAGACTGATGTCTTTCGCCGTAACGAACTGGCGAAGCTTTCCGGTCAGATTGACCTTATACATCTTCGGCATTCTGATATAATAAGCACCGCCGCCCATCGCCACAGCTACGTCAAGTCCGCCGGCTCCCATGGCCAGCATCCCTATGCCGCCGCCTGTCGGAGTGTGGCTGTCGGATCCGATCAAAGTCTTTCCCGGCTTTCCGAATCTCTCAAGATGCACCTGATGGCAGATACCGTTCCCAGGCCTTGAGAACCTGAGTCCGTATTTCTTCGCGGCCGACTGGATGAATCTGTGGTCGTCCGCGTTCTCAAATCCTGACTGCAGAGTATTGTGATCGATATATGCGACGGAAAGCTCGGTCTTTACACGCGGGATGCCCATCGCTTCAAATTCCAGATACGCCATAGTTCCCGTGGCGTCCTGAGTCAGCGTCTGGTCTATCCTGAGCGCGACTTCGCTTCCGACTTCCATTGAGCCTGATAACATATGTGCCTTGATGATCTTCTGAGCTATTGTCAGTCCCATATTGCCCTCCTGTACATAACTGAAACATGCTGCGGCGCGGTCCGCCGTATCTGTTTTTTCCATATTTTATTTCATTATAATTATAGACCCAAAACGTCTTTTATTAAAGCCTTCTCTTCCGGTTCTTCACTGCTGAATCCATATGCTCCGAGCACTTCCCGCGAAGCCTCATCAAGCCTTTCTCTGTCTCTCCCGTACAGCCTTGCCAGCACGTCGCCATTTTCGACTTTTTCTCCACACTTCTTTTCCAGCATTATACCTGCAGAAAGATCTATTACATCATCTTTTTTCAGCCTTCCGGCACCGATATGCTGTGAAGCTGTCCCTATCTTAAGAGCGTCAAGTGATATCACATAACCATTTACAGGCGACTTGACTTCCATGCACATCTCTTTTGCCGAGCCGCCGTTATCAAGCTTGTCCGGATCGTCGACACATGTCTCTTCACCGCCCTGGGCTTTGACGAACTCTTTCAGCTTATCGAGCGCTGCGCCGGAAAGAATCGCTTCGGCAGCTATGGAACGCCCCTCTTCCGGTGATGACGCGATATCAGCAAGCTGTATCATAAGACCTGAAATAGTGAGCGAAAGCTCAGTAATATCGGCAGGTCCTTTGCCGTTCAGGACGTCAATTGCTTCTTTCACTTCTAGTGCGTTCCCGACTGCTCTGCCGAGCGGTTGCTCCATGTCGCTTATAACCGCGACCGTTTTACGCCCTGCGCGCTTCCCTATCTCAATCATCTCAGAGGCAAGCGACCTGGCGTCATCTTCTGTTTTCATAAATGCTCCGCTTCCGCATTTAACATCGAGCACGATAGCATCGCTTCCCGCTGCCAGCTTTTTGCTCATTATGCTGGACGCGATAAGGCTCATGTTCTCAACTGTCCCTGTTACGTCACGGAGAGCATACAGCTTCTTATCTGCAGGAGCCACATCTCCTGTCTGTGCCATTATCGCTATGCCGTGGTCTTCCACCTGATTGAAGAACTGTTCTTCAGACAAGCTCACGTTGAATCCCGGAAACGACTCAAGCTTGTCTATCGTTCCTCCGGTATGTCCGAGACCTCTTCCTGACATCTTTGCGACTTTCACCCCGCATGCCGCGGCGACAGGCGCTACACAAAGCGATACCTTGTCGCCTACTCCTCCTGTGGAGTGCTTGTCGACCTTTACGCCGCTGATACGAGACAGATCCATCACGTCGCCGGAAGTCCGCATGACTTCAGTTAGATCAAAGGTCTCACGCTTTGTCATTCCATTGAAATACACTGCCATCAGCAGCGCAGAAGCCTGGTAGTCAGGGATCTCACCCGCCGTATAGCCATTGATAAAATATCTGATCTCATCTGCGGACAGCTCTTCGCCGCTCCGCTTTTTCAGAATAATGTCCAGTGCGTTCATCTGGCTATCTCCTTTAGAAAGCTCTTGCCTATGGCAGTCGGTTCAGTCCCGAGATACTCCGCGATCGTCTGTCCCAGATCTCCGAAACAGGATCTCGTTCCCAGGTCTATTCCTGCCCTAATGTTTCTGCCTGTCATGACTACAGGCACATATTCTCTTGTATGGTCGAATCCTGCGTGCACCGGATCGTTCCCGTGATCTGCGGTGATGAACAGTATGTCGTCTTCCTTCATTAAAGCCAGTATCTCCGGCAGTCTTCTGTCAAAATCCATTATGGCTCTTCCGTACCCCTCAGGATCTCTCCTGTGCCCATACAGTGAGTCAAAGTCGACGAGATTCGTAAAGATGAGGCCGTCCGGCACATTCTTCATTGCCTCCAGCGTCTTATCCACACCGTCCATATTGCCTGCCGTATGTACCGACTCGGTTATGCCCCGGCCGTTGAATATGTCGTGTATCTTGCCAACGGCATAAACAGTCTGGCCCGAGGCTTTGATCTTGTCCAGAAGAGTTTCTGAATGAGGAGATACCGCATAATCACGGCGGTCCGGAGTCCTTACGCGGTTTCCGTTCTCGTCTTTGATATATGGACGCGCTATGACTCTTCCGCACGCCCATTCACCCTGCAGCAGGGAACGCGCTTTCTCGCAGATGCTGTACAGGTCCTCGAGCGGTATGACGTCTGTGTTTGCCGCGATCTGGAACACACTGTCCGCCGAAGTGTATACTATCGGCTTACCTGTACGCTCATGCTCTTCACCCAGATCCTCTATTATGACAGTACCGGAAGCCGGGTAATTCCCTATGCATTCACGGCCTATCGCCTCTTCAAACTTTTTTATGAAATCTTCCGGGAATCCGTCCGGATATGTCTTGAACGGGTCCGGAGTCTCGATCCCGGCTATCTCCCAGTGTCCGGTGATGGTGTCTTTGCCGGCAGAAAGTTCTCTCATCCTGCAGAAAGAACCTGTAAGGTCATCCTGTGGAACAGCATACTTCCCTCCTGCCACGATGCCCGGTTCTCTGTCGCTCACGATATTACCGAAGCCAAGCTTCGCAAGGTTCGGCATATTAAAACAGGGAGTGCCCTCAGATACGTGCAAAAGCGTATCCGAACCGGCATCCCCGTATTTCTCCGCGTCCGGCGACTCACCGACGCCAAGACTGTCCATTACGATCATTATCGCTCTCTTCATAGTCAGATCTCCCTGATCAGCTGCGGCTCACACTCAACATAGTCCAGAGATACGAGTCTGTATCTCGTTCCGTTCAGAAGTCCCTGGAACCCGTTCCTGAACGCCTCTCTTCCATGCAGGTGTCCGTATATGCACTGCTTCACCTTATATTCAGTCATGAGCTGCGTGAAGCCTGACGTCTGGAACTTGTCATTCGTAGGAGGATAGTGCAGGCAGCATAATATCTCTTCCGCACCATGCTCTCTTGCGTCGTCCAGCGACATCCTCAGGCGGAGCAGCTCCCTCTCATATATTTTGTTGTCATGATCGTCAAATCCCTGAGTACCCGGGCATATCCAGCCTCTGGACCCGCAGACCGCCAGTCTGTCTCCTGCCATGAAGCACCGGTTCTGAAGGAATGTGACATCATCGAACAGCGTGTTGAGCTTGTTCGTTGACACCCACCAGAGGTCGTGATTTCCCTTTGTTATTACCTTCTTGCCCGGCAGCTCGTGTATCCACGTCAGATCAGCCATCGCCTCGTCAAGCCTCAGGCCCCATGAGATATCGCCAACGATAATAACGATGTCTTCCGGCGAGACCACGTTCTCCCACTTCTCTCTGAGCCGTGTACTGTGGTCTTTCCAGCCTGCGCCGAAAACATCCATCGGTTTCTCTATTCTCTCATCAAATGACAGATGAGGATCTCCGATCGCGAAAATCTTCATTTATTCACCATTATCCCCATATGTGTTTATCTGAAGCTCATCCCTTTCCTCAAAACCGAACATCTGCTCGGACTCTTCTTCTGAAAGCTCTGTCACCTCGTCAAGTTTCTTCATCATTACGTTCGTGCGCGGTCCGATCAGCGAATCCAGCGCATTCTCAGCAGCTGTCAGATTTCTCTTTGCTTTACCAAGCTCATCTGAGAATCTGGCCATCTCGGTCTTAACAGCCGCCAGAGTTTTCCACACTTCGTCTGAATGTGCCTCAAGAGCTATCGCTCTGTATCCTGATTCTATGCTTGACAGCATTGCGGAAAGAGAAGTCGGCCCGACAGCAATGACACTGTAGTCACGCTGCAGCTCCTCGAACAATCCGTCGTCCAGCACCTCGAAATAAAGGCTCTCTACAGGCAGAAACATAAGCGCATAAGTTGTGGTCCTCGGCGGTGCGATATACTTCTCGCTGATATCTTTTGCCTCATCCTCAAGCCTGCGCTTGAGCGCGTTTCTTGTTTTCTCTATCTGTGCTTTGTCTGCGCCTTCCCTGGCCTCAACAAAGTTCTGATAAGTGTCGAGCGGGAATTTGGAGTCTACCGGCAGATATACCGTGCTCCCGTCCTCTCCGGGGACTTTTATCACGAATTCAACGGTGCCTTTTCCCTGCCCCGCGGCATCAAAATTCTTCTCATACTGATTATCGGCAAGTATCTCCCGCAGGATGCCTTCTGCTCTGTATTCGCCGAGTATACCTCTTGTCTTGACCTTGGTAAGGACTTTGTTCAGGCTCTCGACGCTGGAAGTCACGCTTGTCACCTGACCGATACCTTTATTGATCTCTGTCATCTGGACGTTGAGTGAGTTGATAGCTCTGTCCTGCGACGCATTGAGATCTTTCTGGGCCTCGATCAGATTACTCACAGATCTCATCTCCTCACGGCTTTTCCTGAGCTCCTCGCTCACCTTCCCCAGCTTTACGACAACAAAGGCGAACCCTGCCGCCAACGCGATAAAAGCTATGCACATCAGAATCAGATAGTTGTTCATTACATGCTGCAGATGTCCCATCTGCCTCCTAAAAACAAAGAGCTCTATGCGAGCTCTTCAAGTAATATCCTGACAGCGTCGACGTATCCGTCAAACCCTCTTCCCATGACAGTTGCAATGCATGCTTCTCGTATATATGAGATCTGCCTGAAGTCATCACGGCTGGAAACGTCGGAGATATGCACCTCTACAGTCGGTATCTTTACTGCTTTGACTGCGTCGAGGATAGCCACGCTTGTATGTGTATACGCCCCGGGATTGCTGACTAGCCCATCGTATTGCTCGAAGTATGCTTTCTGTATATAGTCGACGAGGTCGCCCTCATGGTTGGACTGCAAGAATTCTGTCTCACATCCGAGTTCTGAGGCAGCTTCTCTTGTGGACATCACCAGATCGTCATATGTCCTGTTTCCATAGTATTCCGGCTCTCTTATCCCGAGAAGATTGAGATTAGGGCCGTTTATCACCATTATCTTCATAATTCCTGATTGTTGTCGATGTAGTAGTCGCTCCAGCGCTTGTATTCATCTTTACGTTCTTTATACAGCTGCTCCACGCCTGTGCTCGTGGAAAGAGGACGCCCGTCTGTCTCCAGCTTGTCCAGATCTCTTTTGATCCAGATGACCACACCGTTCTGCTTGACTATATTATAGTTTGCCTTGGTTTTGATTATTCCGCCGCCTGTCGCGATGACGCACCAGTTTTCTTTACATGCAAGCTTTAGCATCTCTGTCTCGACTTTACGGAAATATGCTTCACCTTTCTCACGGAATATATCCTCGATCGATGACCCTTCATGCTGAATCACCATGTCGTCGATATCGATGAAGCGCTTACCCTGTTTCTCGGCCATCTTCTTTCCGAGAAATGTTTTCCCGGATCCCGGCATCCCTATCAGCACATTGTTCAGCACACGGCGCTGGACTTCATCTATAACGGTCTCTATCTCATAGTCGTCTATCAGATTGCCGGTAAAGATCTCGCTTGTCTGCTTGGCCTGCGCGACCAGCATCTCAAGTCCGCCCGTACAAGGTATGCCGTTCTCAATAGCGTCAAGTATCAGCTTCGTCCTGTAAGGGTTATATATGACGTCAACTACTCCTTCCAGTGAAGTGAAGTCCGATACATTCACAAGGCAGCTTCCGTTGTCCGGGTACATGCCTACCGGAGTGGCGTTGACGAGGATCTCTGCGTCGAAATGACGTGAGATATTATCGTAGTTGTTTTCTCCTTTTCTGGAGATGACTACGACCTCTCTTGCGTGAAGATCGTTCAGCACAGCCTGTATCGTTACTGAAGCGCCTCCGTCTCCAAGGACCACACACTTACGGTCCTCGACGTCTATATCATGGTGCTCCAGCTGATATTTAAAGCCGAAGTAATCTGTATTGAAGCCGGACAGAAGTCCGTCTTCTGTTCTCACTACAGCGTTGACGGCTCCTATTTTCTTCGCTTCATCAGAAACTATGTCACAGAGTTTCATGACCGTTTTCTTATAAGGTATAGTGACGTTGAAGCCATCATATTCAGGCGATGCGAGAAGTCCTGCCAGCTCATCAGCTTTGGTCTCGCATATATCATACTGGTAATCTCCGAATTCTTTATGGATGAGCGGTGAGTAAGTATAGTTGAGCTTCGCACCGATCAATCCGTATTTTTTGCTCATGATAAAACACCCCTGTCTTTAGTTTTCCTTCCGCACAGTGAGCTATTGTCTGCTTATTATCTTCTGCCGTAACTCCCTGGAGAGTTCCTTGATTGTATTATACCGCATCACGCAGGATTCTGCCATATTATCCTTCTCATCTTCCAAGAAGAAGATCATATACCGCAAGCGCCGCCGCTGCTTCTACAACAGGAACTGCTCTTACAGCCACACATGGATCGTGGCGCCCCTTTATTACCAGTTCCTCCTGCTCTCCGGTCTCATAGTTAATGGTCTTCTGAGGCTTTGCTATGGAAGGAGTAGGCTTGAACGCTGCCTTGAATGTAACAGGCATCCCACTCGTAAGGCCTCCGAGCACTCCGCCGTGATTATTTCCTACTGTGATCACTGCACCGTGGTCGTCAACAGTGAACGGATCGTTGTTCTCGCTTCCTTTTATTCTGGCGGCATCAAAGCCTCTTCCGAATTCTATTCCTTTAACAGCCGGTATCCCGAAGACCGCCTGCGATATGACATTCTCTACGCCCCCGAACATCGGATCTCCGATACCTGCGGGAAGCCCCGTTATAACACAGCTTACGATACCTCCTACTGAATCGCCCTCTTCTCTTGCCGTGTCTATCTCTGCCATGGCCTTCTCATATGATCTTTCATCACTGATCTGTACCCCGTGGATCTCGTCTATCTTTGCTTCTACTGTGATCCCCTTGCGGCTCAGTATCTGTTTTACTATCCCTCCGGCTATACACATCGGAGCAGTGAGCCTCCCTGAAAAATGCCCTCCTCCTCTGTAGTCCTCATTACCACAGTATTTGACATGAGCAGGATAATCGGCATGCCCCGGTCTCGGAACACGTTTCATATCTTCATAATCCTGTGAACGCACATCCTTATTCCGTATGACAGCCGTGACCGGCGTTCCGCATGTCACGCCGTCTTTTATGCCGGTAATGAATTCAAGTATATCGTCCTCATGCCTGGCCGTTGATCTTGCGTCTCTTCCAGGCGCGCGCCTGTCCATGAATTCCTGAAGCTCTTCCGGATCGATTTTCTCTCCTGCCGGTATCCCGTCAAGAGTCATTCCGATCTCTCTGGAATGTGATTCACCGAATATAGAAAGCTTTATATTCGTTCCAAATACAGATGACATTTCCTTTACCTTTCTGTAATAAGATTACCTGTAAGACCGGCATTTTCCATCTCGCTGAAGAATGTCGGATATGACTTGGCGACGGCGCCGCTCCCTCGAATGACGGTCTTGTTATCCGTGATAAGAGAAAGTACAGCAGCCATCATTACGATCCTGTGATCTCCCGCAGTATCAGTTTCTCCTCCGTAAGCATGTCCGGTTCCGTGGATCGTTATCTCGTCATCACCGGCTTCAGCTGATATTCCCAGGCTTTCAAGACAGCTTACTATCGACTCGATCCTGTCGCTTTCCTTGAGCCTGAGCCTTCCGGCATTTACTATCTTTGTGTCTCCGCAGGCCGCAGCGGCAACGGCGGCTACAGCCGGAGCCAGATCCGGCACTTCTCCTATATCCACAATAGAAGAATGGAGCTGCGAAGGATGTGCTACGATAATCTTGCTATCGTCAACTATCGTTTCCCATGTAATATTTGCTCCAAAAGACCGCAGAATAACCTCTATAGCTCTGTCTCCCTGTACAGAATCACAATTCAAGCCCGTCACTCCTACTGGGCATGACCCTGCTACACCTGCAGCGAGCCAGAATGCAGCCTGTGACCAGTCGCCCTCTACGGCATACGGCTCCTCTCTTTGATATTTCTGATGCCCAGGTACTGAAAACCGCCTGCCTTCTTTTTCTATACTGATACCATATTGCTTCAGTACGTCGATCGTAATATCCACGTAAGCTGATGATCTCAGATCTGACGTCAGCTCTATAACACTGTCACCGTCAAGATGCGGAAGTGATAGAAGAAGTCCTGTTATGAACTGGGATGATACTGACCCCGGAAGGCTGTATGTCCCCGATTCAAGCTGTCCTTCAGCACATATCGCTCCATCCTTATGAGATATTGTCATACCATGGTGCTGCAGCTCATCTTCAAGCGGTCCCATAGGCCTTTCCGCGAGCCTGCCTTTCATCTCCAGCCGCACACTGCGTCCGAGGACGCCTGCCATCGGAAGCATAAATCTCAGCGTAGAGCCGCTTTCGCCGCACAAAAGAACATGCCCACCTTCTTTCAAGGCCTTCAGGCAGTTCCTCGTAGCTGTTATGTCATCTGAATCCAGGCTGCAGATGACTCCATCTCCGCTGCCCCCTGCCAGATGATCACAGATAAAAGCACGGTGAGCATATGACTTGGACGGTATTATATTAATGATCCTGATCTCTTTGTTATCCATCTGTCTGGCTGCCTGTCTTGCGCATTACAGCTTCATAGTGAGCACAGGATCCTTAAGATCCGCTTCCTTCTTGCTCCTGCTTCCTGCTCTGAACAATTCTTTCAGCCTTTCCTCATCTTCCTTTTCTATCGCTTCGCTGTATTTCTCCAGCTCTTCTATGTAGCTTCTGAGTATCCTCAGCAGATTATCCTTGTTCTCAAGGATAAGGTCAGTCCACATGTTCTCGTTAAGTTCCGCAACTCTCGTAAAGTCGCGGAAGCTTCCTCCCACGGGGAAACCTCCCGGATATTTAGATTCATCCTTTACAAAAGCATTTGCCGCGATATGTGTCATCTGTGACGTGAACGCGATCATATCATCGTGCTGCTCTGCAGTCATGAACGACAACTTTCCGAATCCCGCTGTCCTGAACAGTTTTTTCAGCCTTTCGAGAAGTTCTATGTCATCTCTTCTTTCTGTGACAAGTACCATCGTGGCACCGTCAAACAGATCCTCTTTGCTGTATTTGAAACCGCCGTATTGCCTTCCTGCCATAGGGTGTCCGCCTATGAACGTAAAGCCGTGTTTTTCAGCTTCGCCGAATCCTGCTTCGCATATTCTTCTTTTAATGCCGCAGCAGTCTATTACAAGAGCATCTTTACTGAATCTGTCTGCGTTGGCTCTGAGCCACTCCACAGCTGCATCGATCGTGAGACATATGAATATCACATCGCATCCGGCGATAGAATCGTCGTTCAGTTCTCCATCGACAGCACCTGCCATCTCAGCGAACCCGTATGTGGTTTTGTTCCTGTTATATCCAAGCACCTCGGCACCGGCACGCTTGTATGCCTTTGCGAGCGAACCGCCGATCAAGCCGAGTCCTGCTATACCTATCTTCATCTATTTCAAAGCCTCTCTGACTCTGCGTATCTTATCCATCAGCCGGTCGAATGCCTCAGTGGTCAGTGACTGTGCACTGTCGGCAACTGCATGCCTCGGGTCATTGTTCACTTCAACCATTATGCCATCAGCTCCTGCTGCAACGGCGGCAAGCGCCATCGGCTCCACCAGATCAGCCTTACCTGTGCTGTAGCTTGGATCCACTATGACCGGAAGATGCGTTTTGCTGTGGAGCACAGGTACTGAAGAGAGATCGATGGTATTTCTTGTGTACTGCTCAAATGTCCTTATTCCGCTCTCGCAGAGTATCACATTGGAGCTTCCTCCGGCCATTACATACTCAGCGCTCATGAGGAGTTCTTCCATCGTATTGGCCAGTCCTCTTGTCAGCAGCACGGTCTTGCCACAGCGTCCCAGCTCTCTGAGCATCTCAAAATTCTGCATGTTCCTCGCGCCTACCTGGATAACATCCACATCTTCGAACTCGTCCAGATGTTCAATGCTGATGAGTTCTGAAACTACCGGAAGCCCGGTCTTCTGCTTTGCTTCGGATAGAAGTTTCAGTCCTTCTTCTTTCATCCCCTGGAATGAATACGGCGATGTACGAGGCTTGAACGCCCCTCCTCTGAGAAACTTTGCGCCGCTCTTTCTGACCGCTTCAGCTGTCTCCGTGATCTGCTTCTCTGATCCTACCGAGCATGGTCCTGCGATAACGGCGAAGTTGCCTCCGCCTATCTTCGCCCCGCCCACATCGATAACAGTGTCCAGAGGGTGGAATTTCCTGTTTGCATTCTTGTATGGCTCAGATATCGGCGTTACTCTGTCCACGATATCAAGCATCTCGATCATATCCTTGTCGAGTGACGCTACATCTCCGACAAGTCCGAGTATCGTCTTATATTCTCCGTCAGATTCGTGGACCTTGAGCCCCTGCCCTTCGAACCAGTTTACCAGCTGATTCTTCTGATCTTCAGTTGTATTTTCCTTTAATATGATTACCATATCCGCCTCCATCAACTATTGAGTTGATGCCTGTTGTAATATTTCAGTAAAAAGGCCCCGCAGCATTGCCGCGAGACCAAACTAACGATGGAAATATCTCCTTAAATCTGCAATACTATTTCCACTTAAGTGTATAGCTGCCTGAAGTCTTATTAGCACGTGTTATTTTGACATACGCCGCATATTTTTTCTTTGCACCAATCTGTGTAAGAGTATATTTCAAAGTATTTCCCGATCTGTATGCACTCATCTTAGTTGAATGTACAAGCTTTCCCTTTGTAATATGTTCTTTGTAATATACGGTCATGTTGATCTCATCATTCGTTTTAGGTGCTCTCAAAAGGATCGTAGTCGTCTTCTGCTTTGTTGTTATCTTGAACCATTGAGCCTTTTTGCTTCCTGCAACAAAGAGACCCTTTACAGTCTTCTTACGCTTGATAGCCTTTGCCTTGGCTTTGCTTGAGCCGCATTTTGACGGTGCTACTTTGGTATTTGTCCACTTTACCTTAGCCCAGTAATTGGCATCTGTAGAATCGTAATTCGGCATTCCCTTTACTCTGATGTAATATGTCTTGCCCTTTGCAACACCGTACGATACTTTTTTAAGGTATGAAGCGCTTGCATTTGGATATAAGGGATCACCTGAGCCGCTCCCTTTTGATATAACTTTTTTCTGTGAATTACATAAAACTACAGTTCCGCTGTAGTCAGCTGTAAATGTGATATATCCTTTCTTGGTAGGCTTGATCCTGTAATATGCTGTTACCTCATAGTCAGGTATTTCACCAAAGAATGCATCATAAGACTTGCCCTGAGGTACATCCTTGAAAGTAAATGTGCTGGCGAACGTTTCTGATGTCACCATAGCCATAATAAAGACAAGAGCCGCCACTGTAGCTGCCATTATCATTGTTAAATGCAGTGTACTCTTTTTCATAATCAATCTCCTTTCGGAACCATCTATTAACCCTGTTTATATTATACGTGCCGATGATTCAAAATACAATTACCTTTTTGCACGTTAATGTGTTAAAATATTGTTTAGTAAAGGAGTATTATGATATGAATAACGACATGAAAAACAGCACTAAAGTGCCAAGGCTGGAGCCTATTTACGAATCCGTAGAGCATCCTGATTTTCGTGAGCTTCTGGACTATGCTGCGCTCCATTACACTTCTGATGACGCTTTCATCATCAAGACAGGAAAAGATGAAAACAGAAAACCCATCTACCGCCACGTTACATATCAGGACTTTAAGAATGAAGTCAACTGGTTCGGCACCGGTATGATGAAGCGCGGATTCACGGGCAAGAGGATAGCTCTTATCGGAAAGAACTCATATGAATGGTACATGTCTTACTTCGCAGTCCTATGCGGACTCGGCATTACCGTCCCTCTGGACAAAGGCCTTCCTTATGAGGAGACAGAAAATTCTCTGATCAAAAGCAGATCTGACGTACTTCTCTTTGACAAAGCTCATCTTGAACTTGTAGAAGAGCTTCAGAAAAATGGTACGACGAATGTCTCAGCTTATTATGCTCTCGAGGATATCCCGGGATACACTACTGTATATGACATAATCGATGAAGGCCGTAAAGAAATGGAGAACGGAAATGAAGACTTCCTGTCTCTTCCGATCGATCCTGACGTCATGTCTGTTCTTCTGTTCACATCAGGTACTACGAGCAAAGCAAAAGCAGTCATGCTCTCAGAGCATAACATCCTGTCCAACATCTATATGCTTGACAGAGTTGAGGATGTAAGGCACGGCGATGTCAACATGGCATTCCTGCCGTATCACCATACATTCGGGTCATCCGGACAGACCATGATGATCTCTCAGGGCGTAACTACAGTGTTCTGTGACGGGCTGAAATACATACAGAAGAATATCGTCGAGTACAAGGTAACCGTATTTGTATGTGTGCCGCTCCTTATCGAAGCGATATACAGACGTATACAGCAGGGTATCGACAAGCAGGGCAAGAGAAAGAAGTATAGGCTCGGTCTCAAGCTCAGCAGATTCCTTATGAAGTTCCATATAGATGTAAGGAGAAAGCTGTTTAAAGACGTACTCGACCAGCTGGGCGGCGAGCTCAGGTATATAGTAAGCGGCGCATCTGCTCTTGATCCCGTAGTTGAATACAGTTTTGAAGCCATGGGCATCAATGTGGTACAGGGGTATGGGATGACCGAAGCATCGCCTGTTATCGCTGCTGAGAATCCACCTAACAGATGTCCCGGCACTATCGGATATTCCATGCCTGATCTTGATCTTGTACTTGCTGACCCGAATGAAGAAGGCATCGGCGAACTGTGTTGCAAAGGTCCGAACGTCATGCTCGGATACTATGAAGACCAGGAAGCAACAGATGAAGTCTTGATAGATGGATGGCTGCATACAGGAGATCTTGCGTCTCTGGACAGACACGGACATATATACATCCGCGGACGTAAGAAAAATGTTATCGTACTGAAGAATGGTAAGAATGTCTATCCTGAGGAGCTGGAGGATCTGCTCGATCAGCTTCCATATGTTGTTGAAAATATGGTTTACGGCCAGAAGAGGCATAAAGACGGCGACAGCAAAGACCTGACTCTTGCCGCTCGTATAGTATATGATCCGGATATACTTGCAGACCAGTTTGGTATACACATCAGAAAAGATGAATCCGGAAACATTACATCTGGAATGGACACCCTCACCTCGATGGTACAGAGTGACATCGACAAGATAAACAAAACGCTTCCATCGTATAAGCAGCTCCGCCGCTTCGATCTGACAGACGAACAGATGGAAAAGACTACGACAGGCAAGATTAAGAGATACGTACAGAAACAGTAATGATACAAAACGGCATATCCTGCGGGATATGCCGTTTTTTAAATGTAGCTTTATGTATTATCTGCACCTAGTCTTTCAGATACTTAATGTAAAGGCGCCCTTTCTTTGACGTTCCGCCAACCTCTGAAAAAATCGCCCTTCCTTTGTGTCTTACTACTATCTCTGTACCCTCTTTTATGATCACCGACGGCTTGGTCGCCTCCATGTGATCCACAAATACCAGTCCTGACTTTATGGCCATGACCGCTTTGGATCTTGACAGACCGAAAGCTGAAGAAACAATGTTATCCAATCTGAGCGACGCTACCGTATCCTTGTATTCCTTTAACTCTCTGACAGGAAGTATGAGGTCGGATATAGGCTTTCTCTCCGCATCAAGCCTGCTCTGCCCCGCCTGACCAAGCTCCTTCACTATATAATCAGCGATCTCACACGGTACTATGATATCGGCGCCGTCAGCTCTTACCAGAATATCCCCTACAGATTCCCTCTGCAGTCCGAGCCCCATCAAAGCCCCCAGATAATCACTGTGTGAAAGCGGTCTTCCTGACCGCGACGCCTGTGATCTGTCACTGTGCGTTACTCTTACCACACACATAAGATCCGAAATGACGCCGTTTATCTCATCGGCGTTGCCTCCGGCCTGCTGCGGCATCATAACATAATCTGGAAGACATATCATCATGACTCTTTCCGCGTCGTCATATCCTCCGTAGTATATTATCCTCGTTACCGCATCGCCTGCGCCGAACCTGGTCCTTACTACAGACTGCTGATGCGGATCCAGGAATCCTGTGCCCGTCGGCATGTTTCTGTCTATGCATTGCTTTATTTTATCCTCGGCAAAGCCGATCAGTAATTCATCTTCATTCATTCCTGTTTTCTCCATTCAGCTGATATATCAATATTACCACAAATAGCACTGTTTTCGGCCTGTTTTTGGTTGTAATCTTAAACAAATTGTGATATAGTAAGCACAAGTTTAAGAGAGAGTAATCGGCAGGCACAGCCTGCGGTAAATCGCGTCAGGACGGCCTCCATAAGGCATCATAGCCTGCGGGACCCGCGTTTACATGAAACGGTGAGACTTTTAAGCACATTGGTTAAGGTGCTCGGAAGTCTTTTTTCATATCAGATTCACGAGCCACGTGCATGCGTCCTGTTCGCGGGACTGTTACAAAAACATATCCGGAGGTAGGAAATGTCAGAAAACAGCAAAACCAATTATTACGGCAGATCAGTAAAGGAGACAATGTCTGCTTTCAACTCATCTTATTCGGGGCTCAGCGAAAAGAAAGTCAGCGAGAACCGTGAAAGATTCGGAGAGAACAAGCTCACTGAGAAAAAGAAAGAAAGCATAATACAGATCTTCTTCAATCAGTTCAAAGATCTTCTGGTTATCATACTGATAATCTCCGCGCTGATTTCCATGGCCACAGGCAATAATGACAGCGCCATCGTAATCTTCGCAGTTCTCATAATGAATGCGATCCTCGGTACGGTCCAGTATGTCAAAGCGCAGAAATCCCTGGATAGCCTGAAAAAGCTGTCTTCACCTGAGGCCAAAGTCATCAGATCCGGAGATCAGCTTGTGATAGACGCCAAGGATCTTGTCTGCGGAGATATCATCGTACTCGATGCCGGCGACATTGTCCCGGGTGACGCAAGGATCATTGAAGCACATACTCTCAAGCTCAACGAGAGTTCACTCACCGGAGAATCTGAGAGCTCCGAAAAGACTTCTGAAGCATTGGAATCGAATGAGAGCGTTGCGCTCGGAGACCAGAAGAACATGGTATTCTCAGGCTCACTCGTGACATACGGCAGAGGTAAGGCTGTGGTAACCGGCGTCGGAAAAAGTACTGAGCTTGGCAGGATCGCCCAGCTCATGGATGATACGGCAGAACGTAAAACGCCTCTTCAGGTCACGATGGACAACTTCAGCAAGAAGCTTTCCGTGGCCATCATATTCGTCTGCATCATCGTCTTCGGACTTGCCCTGTACAGGCAGATGTCTGTCCCTGACGCCCTGCTCTTTGCTGTAGCACTTGCAGTAGCCGCGATACCGGAGGCTCTTTCATCCATTATCACGATATCACTTGCGATAGGTACATCCAGAATGGCTGATGAAAACGCCATCATAAAAGACCTTTCCGCAGTTGAAGGCCTTGGCTGTGTTTCTGTCATCTGTTCAGATAAGACAGGTACACTTACACAGAACAGGATGACTGTAGAACATGAAATACCTTTTGCTGATGAAGGAAAGACCGATGCGGAAGAATGTACCGACATCGCCTCGCGTGAGCGGATGATCGACCTTGCTTCCATCTTCTGCAACGATACGGCGATAGTTGAAGGCGAGACTGTTGGAGATCCGACAGAGACTGCTTTCATAGATCACTACATGAAAGATCACGACGATTACTTCACCGTGATGGACGAACATCCAAGACTGTCCGAAGTACCTTTCGATTCAGACAGAAAACTGATGAGTACGCTGCATAACGTAAACGGCGAATATATAATGTTCACAAAAGGCGCTATCGACGTTATCCTTTCCCGTGCGGCAAATCTGACTGAAAAAGATAAAGAGACGATCCAGAAAGAGAATTTCGACCTTTCAAA
>CAYMBU010000023.1:0-245 GCA_964388765.1 uncultured Eubacterium sp. | reverse complement strand
CTCAGCGTCCTCGGCTTCGCCATGAAGACTTTTGATGAAGAGAAGCCCCTGTCAATGGATGACGAATATGACCTGGAGTATCTGGGCCTGATGGCTGAAATGGATCCGCCGAGAAATGAATCCGCACAGGCTGTGGCAGACTGCCGGGCTGCGGGAATAAGACCTGTAATGATCACCGGCGACCACAAGGTAACAGCTTCTGCGATAGCGAGAAGGATCGGCATCATGAAGGAAGGTGACCTTGC
>CAYMBU010000022.1:9766-17179 GCA_964388765.1 uncultured Eubacterium sp. | reverse complement strand
GTGTGCGTTGAGGAGAAGCTCCCTGTGCGTATCTTTGCAAGATTTTTTCCCATTGTCAATAGTCCTCTCGTATTTTATTTAAGCCTGAATCTAATTGAACTCTTTGTTTTCTTTTATCATCCTCTGTACTTCATCATATGTATCCTGTACTTCTTTATCCGGTTCTCCCGTGGCCAGGCTTACCAGAACGATGACTGCAGCGCTGACCAGGAACGCCGGAAGAAGCTCATATATCGTGAATATACCGCCAAGGTTCGAGATACCGAATTTCCATACGAATATCATGATGCCTCCGGAGAGCACTCCCATGATAGCTCCCCACTTGTTCGTCCTCTTCCAGAACAGGCTGAGAAGCACAAGCGGTCCGAACGATGCTCCGAATCCCGCCCATGCGAATGATACGATCCTGAATACGCTGGAGTTAGGATCCCAGGCAAATATGCATGACAGTACCGCTATGATGACTACTGTAACTCTGGCAAGTATCATCTGGTTGATCTCAGACATATCCTTAACGATGAATCTGTGGATTAAGTTCTCTGATACGCTTGAGCTCGCGGCAAGCAGCTGTGAGTCTGAAGTCGACATGATCGACGCCAGGATACCCGAGATGATCAGCCCTGCCACAATAGCCATAAGCGGATTGACTTTGCTGATGTATGAGGCGATGTAAACGATGATTCTTTCAGGATCGAAAGAATCGTTTATGATTCCCTCTTCCTTCGCAAATGAATATCCTACGACACCGATGAATATCGCGATCCCCATGGAGATGACCACCCAGACGGATGCGATCCTTCTGGACATCGCAAGCTTCTCATGATCCTCGATCGCCATGAATCTGAGCAGTATGTGAGGCATCCCGAAATATCCGAGGCCCCATGCGAGTGTAGACGCTATCGGAAGCGCACTGTATGATCCATCAGGAGCATTAAGGCTGAAGTAGTTCGCAACGTCTCTGGTGTTCTCCATGACCTGATCGATGCCGCCCGCTCTCGCGATACCGTATCCGCATACCACGATCAGCGCCATCGTCATTATGATGCTCTGGATGAAGTCTGTAGTTGATGCCGCAAGGAATCCCCCGAGCAGAGTATATGTCGCTATGACCACTGCACCAACGACCATGACCATGTGATAGTCGATCCCGAACAGACTGTTGAAGAGCTTTCCTACTCCGGCGAATCCGGAAGCTACGTAAGGAACGAAGAACACGATGATGATGAGCGCGGACACTCCGATCAGGATCCCGCTCTTGTCGTTGAATCTGTTGGACAGATAATCAGGTATGGTACTTGCTCCTATGTGCTCTGAATACATTCTCAGCCTCTTCGCGACCACCAGCCAGTTGATGTAAGTCCCGACCGCAAGTCCTATGGCTGTCCATACTGCCTCCGCGAAAGTACCTGTCATGCCGACAAGCCCTGCGAGCGCAACTCCCGGAAGTCCCATAAGAAGCCAGCTCGACATGTCTGAAGCTTCTGCCGACATGGCTGTTACGAACGGGCCAAGCTTACGTCCGCCGAGATAGACATCGTCGGTCGATCTGTTTTTGCTGGTGAAATAAAAGCCGATCCCAACCACCATGGCCATATAACCGATGATGGCCGCGATGATTAGTGCATTTGTCATATGAATCACTCCTTCAAAATAAAAATTTTCTTCAGTGCTCTTGCGGAAAAAAGTATATAATACCGCAAAATAACACTAAAGAAAATTATACAAAGAATCTGTTACAATGTCAACGTTTTGACGGATTATCAGGACCCCCGAAACGAGTCTTTTTCTGAATGTATATATAGACTACGACGCATATGGCGACAGACAGCAGCGAACCGGCCGGAGCAGCCATCCCCATCGGGTAAAGAGTATCAGGAAAAAGCTTCGAGGCAAGGTATGCTCCGGGTATCCTGACGAGTACTATCGAGCAGGCGTTATGCACGAACGACCATATCGAAAGGCCGCAGCAGCTGAAGTATCCGCTGAAGCAGAAATGTATCCACGCGAAGACGCAGTCTGTTATGTATGTCCTGATATACTGTGTTCCGTACCTAACCACTTCTTCGTTGTCAGTGAAAGCCGAGAGCACGGGCTCTGAAATGAACTGGTAAGCGACAGCGAAGACCAGGCCTACCGCCACAGCAGCCGCCATCCCCGTGAAGAGGATCTTCCTCGCCCTTTCGTACAGCTCGGCGCCTATTGCCTGAGCACCTACAGATGATATCGTCGACATCATCGAAGAAGGCACCAGGAAAAGGAACGTAATTATCTTCTCAACTATCCCGACAGCGGCAGCTATCTCGACCCCGCGGCTGTTTGCAATCGCAGTTATCACAAGAAACGAGACCTGTATGAATCCGTCCTGACATGCGATCGGGAGTCCGATCCTCACGAATCCGTCTATCACTTCCCTTTCCGGCCTGAGATCCGCAGCAGTCATATGGATGCCGGTATCTCTTTTAATGATCACGATAAGAGACATGATCACGCTGACTGACTGTGCTATCACTGTAGCCATTGCGGCTCCCGCAGCTCCCATTGAAAATGCTCCGATAAAAAGATAATCGAGCCCTATGTTCAGCACACATGCTATGAGTACGAAGAGCATCGGAGTCCTGGAGTCTCCCAGTCCCCTGAACACAGCTGCGATGACGTTATATGCCGTGATAAAAGGTATGCCGGCGAAGCAGATCATTATATATGCCAGCATGCCTTCCTCGGCTTCCGGAGGAGCCTGCATTATCTGTACAATACCGTGCGCAGCAAAAAGCAGCAGCGCAGTCATTAAAAGCGCCGCGCCGGCAAATACAGTCACCGTATTCCCTATTATCTTCCCTATTTTCTCCTGATTCCTGCCGCCCACAGCATGGCCGATCATGACGGTAGTTCCCACTGACAGCCCTACTATCATGACTGTCACGAAATGCATGATCTGACTGCCGTTGGATACTGCCGTTATCGTTTCCGCCCCATTGAACTGACCTGTAATAAAAAGGTCGGCCAGGCCGTAAAGAGTCTGCAGAAAATACGCCGCAAGATATGGAAGCGAGAATCTGACTATCGTTTTTAAAACACTGTCTTTTGTAAGATCTGTCTGCATACGTCCTTTTCTGTCTGTAAAAATCTCTATTAAAAAGCAGCACGGAATAAGTCCATGCTGCCCTGATCACCTGTTCTGCTGCCAAGAAGGCAGCTGACTATTTATCGTCTTCACCGTCTTTTATCTCTGTAGATCCTTCAGTCCTTTCAGGGTCGTCGACCAGCTTTGGTATACCGTTATCCGGATGATAATCTTTCTTTCTTTTGATCACAGCAAATACTATCGCCGCAACAACGACCACGATAAATACTGCTAGTCCAAAAGAAACACCCACTGCCTCAAAAATCGTTCCTATATCCATTACTGCTCACCTCATTATTTCAGTATACAGTTCACAAATAAAAGACCGACTATGAACAGAGGTACGATGCTTGAAATAAAGGCTGAAAGTATCCTCCTGACCGATCCGGCATGCTTCACCGCTATGATCACAGCAGCAGCAAAAGGAATAAGAGCC
Source organism: uncultured Eubacterium sp. (assembly GCA_964388765.1). Classification (GTDB taxonomy): domain Bacteria; phylum Bacillota; class Clostridia; order Peptostreptococcales; family Anaerovoracaceae; genus Aminicella. The sequence goes on along the minus strand of CAYMBU010000022.1, from coordinate 13,622 downwards.
AGAAGGCCAAGCAATATAACCGCTATCCAGCTGATAGACAGAGTCTTGAAATAAAGGCATCCATACAACGCCACGCAGTACCCCACTCCGCTGAGGAGCACATTGGTGCCGTCAGAACGGATGTCGTTCCTTTCTTCTTTATCTCCGCCTGTACTGAGGATCATGATGATCACCCACGCGATGACCGCGGCTGATCCGCCCATTAAAACAGAGTCGTACATACAGGTGTTCTCCCTTTACAAAATCTGTTTATGTCTATCTTGCAAGAGCAACGCCCATTACGACAGCTTCCTTGAGTGTATGGCTGTCAGGTTTTCCCTTACAGATAACTGACAGTGAAGCAAGCTTGGCTCCGGCCTTGTCAGCATCTTCTTCCCATGCCTGCATCCACGGACCGCCGCCTGAGCCATATGATCCGAACAGACCGATTCTCTTACCCTTAAGCTGAGTCTTGCATGCGTCCCAAAGAGGCTGCATCGTCTCTTCCTCGAGCTGCTCGTTCCCTCTTGCAGGGCATCCGAATGCAACTGAATCGAACTGATTCACCATACTTGCGCTGAAATCCATCGCCTTATAAAGATGTGCGTCTGCTCCGGCTGCTTTTGCTCCCTCGCATACTGCCTGAGCGATCAGCTCTGTGTTACCTGAGCCGCTCCAGTAAACTATCGCTACTCTAGCCATGATTATCTCCTCTCTTATAAAAGTATCTTATGAAATTCTCTACCAGAATATTCAAACAACTTTTCAAAATTATAATATCACAAAGGATATTACTTTTAAAGCCCGATTATATGCTATACTTTTATCCGGAGGAATTATCATGGATATAGCGCGTGACGTGTTCTCAAAAAAGAGAGCTGTTTTTAACAGACTGGCATCATCAGGCTTTACTCAGGACAATGAAGGCTCGTGGATATACACCGGGGAATTCATGGACGGGGACCTTACCGCCAGAGTGGAAGTCAGTCCCGACTGCGGAGTCTCCTGCACGGCTTTTGATACTGCTTCAGGCGATGAATATCTTCCGATGAACATTGAAGCGTACACCGGGGCTTATGTGGGACAGGCGCGGGAAGAATACAGGGCGGTGCTTGAAAAAATAGCAGATCTGTGTTTTGACGACGTTCCGTTCATCACCGACCAGGCAAACCACATCTCGGCGAAAATAAAAGCCGAATTCGGCGTAGACCCTGAATTCCCTTTCACCGTGAAAGGCAGCGGCAGGGGAAAAGAGCAGGATAAGGGATCAGCGGTATTCAGACATAAAGACACTGGTAAATGGTTCGCGATAATAATGACGATAAGCGGAAGCAAGCTTGAGGGATACGGCGCTGTTTCAGACAAAAACAGCCTTATCAACGTGATGAACGTTAAGATATATCCGGATGAGCTGGAAAGGCTGCTTGATGAGCCCGGTCTGTACAGATGCTACCATATGAACAAGAAGCAGTGGATCACTATAGCGCTTGACGGGACCGCTGAAGACGAAAGGATAATGGAACTGCTCAGGTGCAGTTTCAGCCTGACCAGCGGCGGCTCTCTCGTAAAAAGACGCGGCTCAACCAGACTTGTCGGAAGTGCTGCTTCAGGCGGCGCTACAATATACGAAGAGAACGGTGACAGGAGATACTGGCTCATACCGTCGAATCCTTCGACATTTGACGTTGCGAAGGGGTTCCGCGACAGCGGCAATGATACTCTTGACTGGCACCACCGCATAAACGTCATGCCGGGCGATATCGTGTACATTTACCAGACAGAGCCTGTGGCGTCTATCATGTACAGGTGTGAGGTCCTGGATTCCTATCTTCCAAAGCCCGCAAGCTGGGGTACGTTCGCTCCAAACGCAAAATACAGAATGGTGCTGAAACGTCTGAACTCTTTCGAGAAGGGAGAGTATCCGAGAAGCTGGATGAACGAAAAAGGAGTGGCAAAAACAGTGAGAGGACAAAGAAGCGCCCCGCCGGAACTGGCAGAGGCGCTTGAAAAAGCATGTTCTGTTTAAACTTATATCTTTCGTGAAATCAGGTCTATGACCGGATCTGCGGTTTTGTCAGAATCCGCAGTTTTTTCTTTGCCTTCCTCACTTTCAGGTGCCGGCTTCAAGCCGTATTTAATGAGCTCTTCTTCTGTCAGGCTGTCCTCTACTTCCCTGATCTCCTTCTCCAGCTTTTTCAGCCTGCGTCTGGCCTTCGGATCCTGCTCCAGTTCTTTTCTGTATTCATCCAGTGTTTTCATGATCTGCTTCCCCGGTCTTTACTCCTCGCCGTCCTTCATCCTGGACTTCCCGATCTCCCACTTCAGCTCGGCGTCCGCATGATCAAAATCCACGAACCTTATCGCAGTAAAGCCGAGTTGTTTTGCTGAGTCTATATTTCTCTGGTCATCGTCTATGAACGCACATTTCTCCGGTTCCAGGCTGTACTTTTCAATGAGCAGCCTGAAGATACCGGGATCCGGCTTGATCATCTTTACATCGCAGGAAAAGATGCCTCCGTCCATAAAAGGAAGAAAATTCAGCACGTCTATATTCGCCTGCATCGTATGAGGAGAATAGTTGGAGAGATACAGGACTCTGAAGCCGTCTTTTTTCAGGCTTCTGATCCATGGCACAGCGTATTCCTGACGTTCCATACATTCTCCAACGCTGTCAAAAGTGAGCTGTATCTGTTCCTTATAGTCCGGCTCGGTATCAAGCATCTTCTGAAATATCTTATCCGTATCTTCGCCGCGGTCCAGCTCATCCCACAGATGCGAAAGAAAAATCGCATGGTTTACTCTTTCCACAGCCTCCTCGTCTCCGAGAAGCTTCCTTACATACGGCAGATAGTCGAACTTCATAAGGACATTTCCGATATCGAAAATCACAGTGTCGATCATGGCCCCACACTTTCACATCATCAGAATGTCCAGCTGAGCTGGTCACGCTCAGGAAGGTCACCGAACACGCCGTGCTCTCTCAGAGTGTCAGCAGCGGCTTTATTGATGCCGGCCCTCGTCACCGCATCTTCAATGGTGTCGAACGGTCTCTCTTCATATGCGTCGTATATGGACTTCGCGCATGACTCTCCCACTCCGTTATACGCGGAGAACGGAAGAAGTACCTTCCCGTCTTTCTCCCAGAACTTCGTCGCTTCTGATTCGCCTATCCTTGCCGGAGCGAACTCATATCCGCGGGCATACATCTCATACACGACTTCCAGCACGAGCATCTCTTCTTTTTCTTTTGCCGTTGCGTTGGTGCCCTTCTGCTTTATCTGCTCCATTCTGTCAAGACATGCCTGAGGCCCTCTCAGAGCAACATCCGCATTGAAATCCTGCGCCACGCTTGTGAAGTAGGTGGCATAGAATTCCACAGGATAATACACTTTATACCATGCCAGTCTGAACGACATCATGACATACGCCACAGCGTGAGCACGCGGGAACATGTACTTTATCTTGGAGCATGAATCGATATACCAGTCAGGTATGTTATGTGACTTCATCTCCCTGATATCGTCTTCAGTGAGCACGCGGTTCTTCTTACGGACGTCTTCCATGATCTTGAACGACTTCTCGTTCTCAATGCCTTTCAGCATACAGAAGTTCATGATGTCGTCACGGGTGGAAATGACCTCACGCATCGTGGCTACGCCCTGCCTTATGTATTCCTGGGCGTTGTTCAGCCATACGTCTGTTCCGTGTGAAAATCCCGACATCCTGATCAGATCCTCGAATCTGGACGGCTTTACGTCGTCGAGCATCTGACGTACGAAAGACGTGCCGAACTCAGGTATCGCATATGAGCCGTGCGTGAACTTATAGTCGTCCATCTTTATATCAATCTCTTCTATGCCGTTGATAAGGGAAAGCA
>CAYMBU010000022.1:2259-9756 GCA_964388765.1 uncultured Eubacterium sp. | reverse complement strand
TCTGACTCATCCCCCTTGTTTTACCAGCAAGGAAACTGAGACACAGAAAAGTGAACGGCTCAAGGTACATAACTTTTAGTGCCAGCTCTCGGATGGTGCTATTTCTTGACTGTCCATCCTTGGAATTCTGTATGGATGGAAGGAAACGTCCATTTGTAACCTCTTAGCCTGGAAACTTGGCCAGCAGGGCCTGGGAGTGAGTCCCAAGTCCCTGGAGGTCACCTGTCTCCAGACCACTTGAGCTGGACACTCAGTGCCTCTGAGTGGGACATCAGAAGGTTCTTGTCTATCTTATGATAATCGAAGTGCGTAGTAACGATGTCTGTAGTCGTATCGTTTGCAGGATGCTGGATAGGACAGAATTCGAATATCTTGTGATCGTCCGGCACTATGATTATTCCGCCCGGATGCTGTCCTGTTGTTCTCTTGACCCCGGTGCACCCTATAGCGAGACGGCCTGCCTCGTACTTATTCAAAGGGCGCCCTGTCTCTTCGAAGAACTTCATCACATATCCGTACGCGGTCTTATCAGCGATCGTGCCTACCGTTCCAGCCTTATATACGTTCTCTTCTCCGAAGATCTCACCTACGTATTTATGAGCTCTTGGCTGATATTCTCCCGCAAAGTTAAGGTCTATATCAGGCTCTTTGTTACCCTCGAATCCAAGGAACGTAGCGAAAGGGATCTCAAATCCGTCACGTTTCATCTCCGTACCGCACTCCGGGCACTTCTTCGGCGGCATATCTATCCCGCAGTCGTATTTCTGCATGTCGCCCCACTCAAGGTGTCTGCACTTCGGGCAGATATAATGCGGATCCAGCGGATTTACTTCTGTGATCCCCGCCATGGTCGCGGCAAATGAAGATCCTACAGACCCTCTGGAACCAACCAGATATCCGTCAGAAAGTGATTTCTGTACGAGCATCTGAGCTGACACATACATTACAGCATATCCGTTGCTTATGATGGCGTTCAGCTCAGTATCAAGACGTTTCTCTATAGGTTCAGGGAGCGGATCACCGTATATCTTATGCGCGCGCTCCATGCATGTCTTTCTAAGCGTTTCCTCAGCGCCTTCGATCCTCGGCGGGCATTTCTCATCCGGAACAGGCTTGATACCTTCGTCGATCATATCAGCTATGAGATTAGTGTTGTCTATCACTATCCTTCTGGCCGTTTCTTCTCCGAGATAGCTGAACTCATCCAGCATTTCCTGCGTCGTTCTCAGATACAGCCCCCGTCCGTTTGCCGCATCCTTGAATCCCATACCGGCAAGCAGTATGTTCCTGTATATGGCTGACTCCGCCTCGTCATAATGGGCGTCGGTAGTAGCTACGACCGGCTTCCCCATCCTGTCAGCAAGTTCCACGATCCTTCTGTTGAAGTTCTGGAGGTCTTCGTTGCCCGAAACGGTTCCGTTTTCGATAAGAAACTTATTGTTAACGACAGGCTGTATCTCCAGATAATCATAATATGACGCGATCCGTTCCAGCTCCTCGTCCGGGGCGTCCGCCTCAACTGCTCTGAAGAGTTCCCCTGCCTCGCACGCAGAGCCAAGTATAAGGCCCTTTCTGTACTTCTCCAGCACACTTCTCGGGATCCTCGGCTTCTTGTAGAAATAATCAAGATGCGAAATGGAGACCAGTTTATAAAGGTTCATCATTCCTTCCTGTGTGCTTACCAGGATGATGATGTGGTTGGTCGGCCTGGCTTTGAAGTCTATCGTCCCATCTTCCTTAATGAGGCCTTCATCAGGAAGAAGATAGCCTTCCATACCGTATATCACTTTGATATTCTTTCCTGCCTTTTCAAGCTTCTTGGCCGTGTTCGCAGCGTCAGGGAAGCTCTGTACCACTCCGTGGTCCGTTATCGCAACTGCAGGCTGGCCCCATCTTGCAGCTGTTTCCACGATCTTATCCGGCTCATTGAGCCCGTCCATGGCGCTCATCTTGGTATGACAGTGCAGCTCCACTCTGTGAGGTCCCTCGTAGAGGTCCTCTCTTACCGGCATCTGGCTAACCTTGAGCTGTGACAGCATCACGTCCATTTCATTATCAAAGACGTTGAATTCTGTCTTCCCTTTACATACTACATAGACTCCTTCTTTAATGCTTTCGGAGTCCTTCTCCCACTGTTTGTTTGATATGAATGCCTTAAGACATGTAGAATTGGTTTTATCTGTTATATGCATCATTACGAGCATGCGGTCGTCACGTATCGGCCTTGTCTCGATATGGAATATCGTACCTGCTATGACGACTTCGCCAAGGTCCGGTTTAAGGTCGTTTATCGCTACAGGTACACCTTTTATCTCTTTGACGATGATATTCCTTGAACCTCTGCGCCTTGCGAAAGGATTACCGGCATTACCTCCTGAAGCATTGTCGTCAGAACCTGCTGAGAAGCCATATCCGCTGCCCGGAGCCGGCATGCTGTCGCTGTTTCCTGTATCAGGCCTGGCGGCTTCTTCTCTGGCCGCATCCTCTTCAGCTATCTTCGCGAGCTCTTCATCGCTCAGCGTTATTTTCTTTGACGCCTGCCTGCGCGCTTCATGGTCGTGCTCGAATACTACTCTATAATCCAGCCCGAAGGTCTCTTTGATCTTCGCGCTTATCTTAGTTCCCTGCACTTTGCTCAGCTCATCGAGAGAAGCACCGCCTACAGCTTTAATGTGCACGGTCCCGTCAGATGCTTCGATCTTGTCAGGATCCACTGCGTTTCTTACGATCGGAGGAAGCGCTGCAGAGCATCTTCCGGCATATACCGCCGCAGTCTCATCCGGCCCGACAGCCATGTTATCCGCATCGTAAATATAGCGTATCTTCACTCCTGTTATCGATGGAATGCTTTCCCGGATCCTGTTTCTGATCGTTTCCTCATCGCTCTCAGGTACGACAAAATCAAGCCCCACCGTAACAGCCAGCTCACCTTCCGGCGTGAGCACAGCGCTTCTGGTCTCGGCTCTGAATCCGGATATGTCTTCGCGGTACAGATCCCTGGATATTGAATTTATGATCAGTTCACTCAGATTATTCATATGTCATTACTCGCATGTCTGTCTGATCACTGCCATCAGTTCCTCAGCAAGATCCTCTTCAGGCACCTTCTTCACTATTTCACCTCTTCGGATTATTAGGCCTTCCTTATCTCCGCCGCATACTCCGAAATCTGCTTCCCGTGCTTCACCGGGGCCGTTTACCACGCAGCCCATGACTGCTATCCTTAGTCCCTCGGGAAGTCCTTCTTCGCAGTCAAGTCTCCTCTCAACCTCGTCAACAAGAAGCTCCAGATTTATCTTTGTTCTTCCGCACGTAGGACATGACACTATATCAAACTTCGGCTTGCGTTCTCCAATCGCCTCAAGGATATCTCTGGCAAAATACACCTCATTGACGGGATCTGACGTAAGCGACACTCTGATCGTATCTCCTATCCCCGCCAGAAGAAGCGCTCCTATCCCTGTCGCCGACTTTACCTGCCCGCGTCTCAGCGTACCTGCCTCTGTAATGCCCACATGGAACGGATGCGTCGTCTTCTCCGCAGCTATCCTGTAAGCATCATAAGTCATCCTGACATCAGATGATTTGATAGATATCACTATATCTCCGAAGTCCATGTCCTCCAGGAGCTTCACATTCCTGAGCGCGCTCTCCGCGAGGCCTTCAGCTGTGACTTTCCCGTATTTTTCCAGTATGTCCTTTTCAAGAGATCCTGAATTGACTCCTACCCTGATCGGGATGTGCCTTTCCCTTGCTGCGTCGACCACCGCCCTGACACGGTCTTCTGACCCTATGTTGCCCGGATTGATCCTTACCTTGTCTGCTCCGGCTTCTATTGCGCCGACCGCAAGTCTGTAGTCAAAATGTATATCCGCGACAAGCGGCGACTCTGTCTTCTTTCTCACCTCTCTGAAAGTATCAAGAGCCTCCATATCCGGTACTGAGATCCTGATTATCTCACAGCCTGCGTCCTCAAGTTCCTTTATCTGCCTCAGAAGAGCCTTCTCGTCTCTGGAATCGACATTTGTCATAGACTGTATCGATATCGGACTTCCGCCGCCTACCGCAACGTCTCTTATCATCACTTCATCTGTCATCCGGATCACCTATCTGAAGAATATCCTTCCTACATCCTTGAACGTTATGACTATGATCAAAGCAAACAGCATAAGCATGCCTGCTGTATGTATCCTTGCCTCGAGCTCGTCAGAGATCATCCTGCCGGTCACTTTTCTGATTATCACAAAGAGGATCCTTCCTCCGTCAAGCGCCGGGAACGGCAGAATGTTTATTATCGCCAGATTCACACACATCATTGCGGTGAGCAGCAGATAATATATCAGTCCCTGGCTTGCCGACTCGTTCACAGCCGATACTATGCCTACAGGGCCTGACAGATCGTCAACTCCGGCATCTCCTGTAAAGAGCATCCTGAAACCTTCGAATATCAATCCTGTCATCCTGCCTGTGGAAACGGCTCCGTCCCTTACAGATCTTATCAGGTCGCGCTTCATGACAGGCGTTATGCCTATCAGATACCTGCCGTCCTTCTTTTCAGGCTTTACTGTGAAGCTGTACTCTTTTCCGTCTCTGTCAGCATACAGGATATATCCGTCTTTACTGTCACTGTTATATTTCGACAGTTCTTCCCAGGACTTTATCGTCTCTCTGTCCCCCGCGGGCTTCCCGTCCTTTATACTCTCAGCCGCAGTCAGCTTATCCCCTGAAATAATGCCTGCCTTTTCAGCCGGGCTCCCCGGCTCCACTCCGTCGATCGTGAGAGTCGCATAGCCGGAATAAAAAAGGATCCCCGCCATTATGACAAGCGCCGTAAGCATGTTCATCGTCACGCCGGCGACGAGTACGATTATCTTCTTCCAGCCGGGCTTGCTGTTGAAAGCTCTCGGATCTCCTGTATCTTCATTCTCGCCTTCAAGCGCGCAGTATCCGCCTATCGGAAGCAGGCGCACAGAATAAAGAGTCTCTTTCCCCTGCTTCTGCAGGATAGCGGGACCCATTCCGAAAGCGAATTCATTGACTTTGACACCCATCATCTTTGCCGTGATGAAATGTCCGAACTCATGCGGCACGATGAGTATTATGTAAAAAATCACCAGTGCGATCACTGTTGTCAGTATGTTCAACCGTTCTACCTCTTATGCGGCAGGAATAATGCCTCAATAATTCTTTCCTATTCCGGAAGTCTCCCGCAGACTATGTCCCTTACCTCTCTGTCACAGTCTACGACCTCTTCCAGATCCGGATCTTCTATGGAGCTATGCTCATCCAGCACTCTTTCTATTCCGTCCGCTATGTCTGTAAATCCTATCTTCTTATCCAGGAATGCCTGTACGAGCACTTCGTTGGCGGCATTCATGGCCACCGGATATGTTCCTCCTGCCCTGGATGCTCTCACAGCGATGTCCAGAGTCCTGAATGCATCTCTGTCTGGCTTCTCAAAAGTCAGATCGGACGCTTTCCCGAAGAAGTCAAGTCCTTCAAAATCATTAGTCAGTCTTTCAGGATATCCCAGAGCCACGCTGATCGGTATTCTCACGTCAGGAATGCCCATCTGCGCTATCACAGATGTATCCATGAATTCAACTGCCGAATGCACGATACTCTGCGGATGTACCAGGACCTCTATGTCGTCTATATCCACTCCGAACAGCCATTTGGCCTCTATCATTTCCAGGCCTTTGTTCATCATTGTAGCAGAGTCTATTGTTATTTTTTTACCCATAGACCAGTTGGGATGCTTAAGCGCCATCTCAGGTGTGACCGTCTTCAGCTGCTCGTACGTCCAACCTCTGAACGGTCCTCCCGAACATGTCAGAAGGATCCTTTTGATCCTGTTTCCCTTATTGCCCTGAAGGCATTGGAATATAGCGCTGTGCTCGCTGTCTACAGGGAGCATTTTCACGCCTTCATCCTTAATGGCCTTCATAATGATATGTCCGCCGGCAACGAGAGTCTCTTTATTTGCCAGAGCGATATCATGCCCGGCCTTTATCGCGTGATATGTCGGCACCAGTCCGCGCATCCCCATAAGTGCGTTGAGCATGATGTCACAGCTGCTTTCAGCCGCCTCGATAAGGCCTTCCGGTCCGTATGACACACGGATATCAGGGAAAGCGCTTTTTATCCTCGCCATATCCTTTTTATTCGCGCAGACCGCAAGCTCCGGCCTGTCTTCTTCGCTGAAAGAAGCTATCTGGTCGATAAGCATATTGACGTTCTGTCCGCAGGTAAGCGCCGTTACTCTGAATCTGTCCGGATTTCTGTGTATTATGTCAAGGGTCTGAGTACCGATGGAGCCTGTGCTCCCGAGCACTGCTATCCTTTTTCTGTCCATATCGTCACCTTCTCATCAAAGTCCCATGAAGTAACGCATGACTATCATCACGTAGTAGTAAACGAACGGAGCTGTGAAAAGCACGCTGTCGAACCTGTCCATTATCCCGCCGTGTCCTGGGATGAGATCTCCGTAATCCTTGATCCCCATCTTCCGCTTATAGGCTGACGCAGTAAGGTCTCCGAGCATCGATACCGGAGACGCAAGGAGCCCGATGATAACGAAATGTATCAGATACTGTCTCGCAAATATGAAACCGAACAGTGCGGAAAGCAGGACGCTTCCAAGCACTCCTCCGATAGCACCCTCGATCGTTTTCTTAGGCGACAGCTCGGGGCAGAGCTTATGCCTTCCGAACAGCATGCCGCTGAAATAAGCAAAGATATCTGAACCGAAAGCAGTCAGCAGTATGAGCCACTTCATTATCGAGAAATTGTCTATCTCATCGACAAGCACGACATGGAAAGCAAAGAATACGACGTAAATGATACCTGTCATCGTAGCCATCGCGTCTTCCGGCTTTCTCTTCTCCAGATCGAACATATACAGCGATCCTGCCATTATCACAAGGACCAGCCATGCCAGCACGAAGATGTTATTGAAATCTCCCATGTAATACATGTAGCAGTGCAGTACGTACAGAAGCGCTATCGCCGCGTATCCCAGCTTAAGACTCGGCTCTATTCCCATCTGCCTGAATCCGTTGTAGAACTCTTTTATACCGATGACACTCACTATCAATGTTGCCGCTATGAGCCAGTATCCGCCGAAGTATACGACCAGCAGAAGCGGTACCATCGCAAGTCCCGAAATTACCCTAGTCCTCATCAAAATACCTCCATTCATCTGCCGCCGAACCGTCTGTCACGGCACGCGTAATCCTCTATAAGCTTCTCATATGCTTCCGGAGTGAAGTCAGGCCACAGAAGATCAGTGAATTCAAATTCACTGTATGCCGCCTGCCACAGCAGGAAATTGGAGAGCCTCTCTTCTCCGCTCGTTCTGATTATCAGATCCGGGTCAGGTACATTTCCGTTCTCGTCTCCGGTATAGAGCGACCTTGAGATCATTTCTTCAGTGATCTCTCCGTCTATCTCTCCAGACATTACCTGTTCCATAAGGCGGTTCACTCCGCGCGTTAT
>CAYMBU010000022.1:0-2249 GCA_964388765.1 uncultured Eubacterium sp. | reverse complement strand
CGTTGAACTGCATGCCTGTATTGTTTTCCGTCGTTTCAAGAGTCTTGTCCAGACTTTTCCTTGCGGCATCCGGAATGACGCTGTAGTCACCCAGCACGCGCACTCTGACATTTTCCTCGTCCAGCTCAGAAAGGTCAAGCTTCACGAACTGCACGAGCAGCTTGAAAATGCCAGATACCTCTTCCATGGTACGCTTCCAGTTCTCTGTGCTGAAAGCATATACGGTAAGGTACTTTATGCCCATGTGAGACGACTTCCTGACTATCTCCTTCATCGCCTCCATGCCTGCAGTATGGCCTTTGATCCTGGAAACGCCGTTCTTCTCGGCCCATCTGCCGTTTCCGTCCATGATTATCGCCACATGGCGCGGCAGTCTGTCAGCAGGGATCTTAGGATTCTCATCCGTCATGTCAATACTCCTTTTACAGCAAAGTGGCTGCATGCCGCAGCCACCTTAAAAATATCTTCCGGATGCAATATTGTCGCTTCCGCTATACTTCCATGATCTCAGCGTCCTTGGCCTTGATGATCTCATCGATAGCCTTGACCGCTTCATCTGTTGTCTTCTGGATCTTCTCCAGCTCGTCGTCTCTGTCGTCCTCAGAGATCTCGCCGTTTTTCTCTTCCTTCTTCACAGCCTCGTTGGCCTCACGTCTCAGGTTCCTGACGGCGACCTTGGCCTCCTCACCCATCTTCTTGGTGAGCTTGGTCAGCTCGATCCTTCTCTCCTCTGTAAGAGCAGGAATAACGAGACGGATATTCTTTCCGTCATTTGTAGGAGTGATGCCGATATTCGCGGCGTTTATCGCTCTCTCGATATCTCCGAGTGAAGACGGATCAAAAGGTGTGATCAGCAGAGACTTAGGATCAGGTACTGAAATATTAGTGATGTTCTTCAGCGGAGTAGGCGTTCCGTAATAGTCGACATCCACTTTGTCCAGGAGCGCAGGATTTGCCCTTCCTGCTCTGACAGTGTTAAGATCTTCCTTCAGTACTTCCTTTGTTTTCTCTATTCTTTCCTGCAGATTCTTATGTGAGCGTCCCATGATATAACCTCCTGTCTATTTGATGAGTGTTCCGATCTTCTCGCCGAGGACCGCCCTTACCATGCTGTCTTCTTCAGCGACGCCGAACACCTGTATGGCCATATTGTTTTCCTTGCAGATCGTGGCTGCCGTAAGGTCCATGACCTGGAGCTCTTTGTCAAGCATCTCTTTATATGTGAGCTCGTCATACCTGACAGCGTCAGGATTGGTAACAGGATCATCCGAATATACAGCGTCGACATTCTTCGCGAGAAGGATGATGTCTGCCTGGATGTTGACTGCCCTGAGAGCTGCCGCCGTATCAGTCGAGAAATGAGGCTCGCCGATACCGGCGCCGAAGATCACCACGTCATGGTCTACCGACAGTTCTTTTATTGCCTTTCTCCAGATATACGGCTCCGCAACTTCACGCATCATCAGTGAAGTCTGTACTCTGCAGCCGACTCCCTTTGCCTGAAGAACGTCCTGAAGAGCAAGCGCGTTCATAACTGTCGCGAGCATGCCGATGTAGTCTGCTGTCTCGCGGTTCATGTCCTTACTGGTCCTGCCGCGCCAGAAGTTGCCTCCTCCGACTACGACAGCCACCTCTACGCCGAGCTCTGTCAGTTTCTTGATCTGGTCAGCGACATTCGAAGTCACTTCCATGTTAATGCCTGTGCCCTGCTCTCCCGCAAGAGCTTCCCCGCTGATCTTGACCAGTACTCTCTTATATTTTGGCTCCATGATCTCTCCTTGAATACACGTGCTGAGCACGAAATGCAATATGAGGATATTTAACTTTTTTATCTATGTTAGTATACCATATTTTGCGATTAGGTTTAACAGAAAAATGCGAAAAAGCACAATATTTAGATCGTGTTATTCCATCGCGTTTATATAGTCTGAAGCAGCGAGCGCTGCAATAGTTCCGTCCGCGGCCGCCGTATCGAGCTGACGCACTTTCTTGGTCCTGCAGTCTCCTGCGACAAAGATGCCCGGACGCCCTGTCTCACAGTCTTCTGCTGCTTTTACATATCCTGCCTCATCGAGTTCTGTCACGTCTTTAAAGTTCTGGTTCTGCGGCACCTGCCCGACTGCCTCGAACACTCCCTGGACGGAAAGCTCCCTTTCTTCGCCGGACTCGTTGTTCTTTATCACGAGCCCCGTTACAGGACCGTCTCCGATGAACCTTACAGGTGTGCTGTTCAGCACGAACTCGACGTT
>CAYMBU010000021.1:10129-17723 GCA_964388765.1 uncultured Eubacterium sp. | reverse complement strand
TGTAAAATAGAAAATATCCTCATCTACAATAGGCCCGTTATAATCATCCATGCCGCCTATATGAGTGGATCTGGATCCGATCCTCCACTTGCCGTTTACCTTAAGCCCGAGATATCCGGCATTATTAGCCGAGGACGAGCATTCTGGAGCAATGATGTTCAGCTTATCTGCGTCACACCCTGAGAATGGTCCATACTCATCGTCGTAGTAATCCTTGTACGGATCCACGCCTTCTTCATCTTCCGGATCGTACTAAGTTTTGAGAATGTACATATTCTCTCCAATCTGGTTTTCATCTTTCTTGTTTTTGAACTCCACCTCTGAAAGAGCTTTACAGTCAGCCAGGAACAGATCCGTCATTTCCATTTCCGAGCCATCAATAACTACTGTTTCAAGATTCGGATACCCCCGGAATGTGCTGCCGCCAAGCCATTTTATGTTGGTCAGCCAGACTACCTTGATCTTATCTTTATAGTAGTTCCACGGCGCTTTATCCTGACCAAACTCACATTTCGCGCCGTCTTCTGAAGGTGTACCACTGGCAACATATACCTTCAGCAGTTCCTGAGAAGGATTTAATGTCCAGTATATGACATTACCATGATCATCTGTATACTGCCCCGGCGCGGCATAAGCCGTCGATATCATGCCTATCGCCAGCACCATTAAAAGCGACAGCATCAATACTGATATTAGTTTTTTCATCTTGACCACTCCTTTTCTGAACAAATACAACAAATATTGACTTCAGGTCATTCAGTATCTTATCTGATCGGCCTTGCCGTTTAGAGTTATTCCGTGGTTTCTTTATTTATAACTACCGGTTTGCTCCACTTGCTGTAGATCTTCTTTTTATTAACCACTTTGTATGTACGGACAGCTACCTGATATGAAACAGCAGGGCCGCACTTTGTCAAGGTAGTTGAAGTTGTTTTATTACTCTTAATGAGTTTTACTTTCTCATCATAACTGTCTGCCTCTTCCTCGTCGTCTTCCCAGTAATTATATGACCACCAGACCTGATATCCGTTCGTCCTTTTCGTCTGTTTCTTCCATTTAACTTTCAGGCCATTCTTGGTACGGGTCACGCTCGTTAAGGAAGTCGGCTTCGGGGTAATATAAAAGCATCCTGTTGCGGTCCCTTTGTAATTACCTTTAAGCGTTACTTTGACATTGTATTTCCCCATTTTTTTACGGCCTTTGGAATACTTGCAGGTGTAATATTTATCGGACACTTTAACAGGACTAGCATACAGATCGTGTTTATTCTGGTTATATTTCACTGTCACTTTAGGTGTATGCCTCTTTCCGTCATATACAAATTTCGTTGCATCCTGGATAATGCCGTATTCGTCATACTCAGACCAGTAGTCCCGATTGCGATCTGTCAGAGGAGTGCTGAAAGATACTCTGGGGCACATATAATCGCTGTTTGAATAAATCTTGGCGCCGGAAGAATCTTCTTTGTATGCCTTAACACTGATCTCGGTATATTTGAACATATTTATGCTCTTGCCCTCGACCTTTTTTATGAGTTTTGATGTCTTTGACGCATCAACAAAGAATTCCTGGTAGTATTTATTCGCATGTTCGATATAGACCCAGAAACCGTCTACCTCGATATCAGGCTTTACCCAGGTTACTTTGTATCCTCCGTCCACCGCTTTGACCGATTTGATCTCCATTTCGTAATCATCTATTGGCTCTGCATACACCGCTGACATCATTCCGACCGCCAGCACCATGAGCATCGAGAGCACAAGCACCGGCAGCAGTCTTTTCATCGTCTTCATATTCATCATCCCTTTCATAAACAAAGCCTATCAAATCAATATATTTCTGACACTTATCTAATTTTATTATTGCACTTTTGGCTTTAAATGCAAGCGAAAATCTTTCGTAAAACAGAATATTCTGACAATTTCTCGCATAATAAAAAAGCGGAGCCTCCGCCCCGCCTCAAATTGATCTTTACTTTTCGACTGTTCCGCTATTTCTCGTCTCTCTGACGCCTGATCTCATACATAAGAACGCATGCAGCGTTGGACGCGTTCAGTGACTGTATCTTCCCCATGAGAGGCATGGAAACGGTGAAATCACACTTTTCCTTCACGAGCCTTGAGATGCCTTTGCCTTCTGCGCCGATGACTATCGCGCAAGGCCCTGTCATGTCCTGCCTATAATATGTTTCGCCGTCCATGTCGCAGGCGTAGACCCAGATGCCGTGCTCTTTCAGGTCTTCCAGCGTTCTCGCGATGTTCGTCACCCTGGCGCACGGAACATACTCCACAGCGCCGGCTGAGGTCTTTGCTACAGTTTCCGTAAGGCCGCACGCGTTCCTCTTCGGAATGATGACTCCGTGAGCGCCGGCACATTCCGCCGACCTGAGCACCGCCCCGAGGTTATGCGGATCTTCTATGCCGTCGAGCACGACGATAAAAGGCGCTTCGCCCTTCTTCTCCGCCGCCGCGAGTATATCGCTGACCGAGGCGTAATCGTGCGACGACGCGAAAGCGACTATCCCCTGGTGGTTCTCTCCCGACGCTAGCTTGTCGATGTCGCGCTTAGGTACGATCTCCACCGGAATCCCGCTTTCCTTCGCGAGCCTCTTCACCCTGTCTGCCGCACCTCCCGCGCCTTCCTGCACTAATATCCTGTCTATCGGACGACCGGCCCTGATCGCTTCAGTGACCGGATTCCTTCCTGCTATCTTTGCCATACTACCTTCTTCCACCTTCCGGCGGTACTTTAACATATTTCACGAACCTGTACCGTATGCCGTTCTCTTCCATATATTCCGAGCGGCTCTCCATTTCAAACCTGTGGCTCTCGTCCAGGTTGCGCGGGAAAAACCTGTCTGCGCCGAACGTTTCTTCTATCTGTGTGACATACATGTTCCTGCAGCGCGGATACAGAAGGCTGTAGATGTTTGCTCCGCCAATCACGAAAACATCATCAGTCGGAGTGCCCTCCAGCGCCTTGTCGAGCTCATCCAGGTCATGAACCACTTCCGCTCCCTCAGCCTGGAAATCAGGATTCTTTGTAAGAACGATGTTCCTTCTTCCCGGAAGGCCGTGACCTCCCGGAAGGCTCTCGAGCGTCACACGCCCCATTACGACAGTCTTTCCCATCGTTATCTCTTTGAAATGTTTCAGATCGCCCGGGATATGGCACAGCAGCCGGCCATTCTTTCCGATGCCCCATTCTCTGTCGCAAGCTACAATTATATTCATCTGCATCCATCCTTATCATACATACGCAAGCCGGAAATCTGTCCCCGGGTGCGCATTCATGTCACCCCCAGAACCGTCCCGGGGTGTGCACGCACAGGAGATCTGTCCCCACCTTCGCAAAAATGCGAACCAGGGAAACGTCCCCACCTTCGCAAAAAACAACGGCTGCCGCAGGGACAGCCGCTTCTCGTTTCGTTATATCGCTACAGGGATGCCTTTCACCTGCGGGCCTGCCTGGTAATCTTCTATCATCACGTCATCCGGAGTGAAGTCATAGAAATCGTGCACTGTCGGATTGAGTGTAAACTTAGGAGCCGGATACTGCGGTCTCTCGATAAGCTCTTTGATGATAGGGATGTGGCGGTCGTAGATGTGAGCGTCCGAGATGACGTGGACGAGCTCGCCCGGCTTATACCCGGTGACCTGTGCCATCATGTAGACCAGGATCGCGTATTGACAGACATTCCAGTTATTCGCTGCAAGGATGTCCTGTGATCTCTGGTTCAGGATAGCGTTCAGCTTATCGCCCGTAACGTTGAAAGTCATGCTGTACGCGCACGGCTCAAGGCCCATCTCTGAAAGGTCCTGGAAGTTATATATGTTCGTCAGGATCCTTCTGGAATACGGAGTGTTCTTGAGCTGCCAGATCACGTTGTCCACCTGGTCCATGTAGCCCTGATGGAACTTGTATTTTATACCGAGCTGGTATCCGTAAGCCTTTCCGATCGTTCCGTCTTCATCAGCCCATGAATCCCAGATGTGGCTTCTCAGATCATGTACATTGTTGGATTTCTTCTGCCAGATCCAGAGAAGCTCGTCGGTAGCCGATTTGATCGGGGTCGGCCTGAGCGTGAGCGCGGGGAACTCCTCCGAAAGATCATAGCGGTTCACTACGCCGAATGTTTTGATAGTGTATGCAGGCGTTCCGTCCTCCCAGTGCGGCCTCACCTTCTGACCCTCTGTGGAATAGCCGTGGTCGAGTATCTCGCGGCACATATTCACGAATAATACATCTGCTTTACTCATTACATTTACCTCTCATCAGATTTATCTTCAATTATCCGGACCGCCTCATTGACCACCTCGGCCAGCCGTCCGGTGTCTCCCTTTATATACAGCCATCCTATGACTGCTTCGAAACCTGTCGCCAGCTTGTATTCCGCCGGTGTCGCTCCTCTCGGATGCGTCGTGTTCGTCCTGTTCCTCGCTCTTTTGAACAAAGCCGTTTCTTCGTCGGTATAGAGCTCTTCCGCCAGCTCTTTTGCGGCAAGCGCCTGGCTTCCGGCTCTGACAAGACGGACTGAATACCTGTTCATGTCGCCTGCGTGCCGTCCGCAGTTCTCCGCCGACCTCATCCTGACGAATACTTCATATACCGCGTCTCCGATGTATGCCAGCTTGGTCGTGTCGGCATTCCTGATATCCGACAGTCCTTCGCGCAGCACGCCCGGGATCACCGGCATCTGCATCATCGCGTCATCCTGCTTCGGTTCTGAAGTCATTCTTTTATCACCTGTACTCCCTGCGGAGTATCCTTCAGCGTGATGCCCTGCGCCTTAAGCATGTCGCGGATCTCGTCTGCTCTCGCGAAGTTCTTCGCCTTTCTTGCTTCCTGACGCTCGTCGATCAGTTTCTGGATCTCAGGGTCGATGCCGTCGTCCTTAGACTGCTGGAGAAGTCCGAGCACGTCACAGAGCTCCATGAGCACGTCCAGAGCAGCTCCCGCGAACGCCTTTGTCGCGCCGCCCTTGAGCTGTCCGTTGATACTGCTTATGAGCTCGAACACAGCGCTTATTCCGTCGGCTGTGTTCAGGTCGTCGTCCATCGCAGTGATGAACTTCTGTCTGTATTCATCAAAGCCCTCAGCGGCTGCTTTCTCTTCGTCAGTCATCTCGCCGTCTGCGCCGTTGGCTTTCATATGGTCCAGATCCGCCTTGCAGTTTCTCATACGGTCCAGGCTGCTCCTTGACTGCTGCATCAGCTCCTCGCTGAAGTCGATCGGGTTCCTGTACTGCCCTGACAGCAGGAAGAAACGGATCTCCTCTCCGTCATATTTCTGTCTGATGTCTCTCACCGTGAAGAAGTTTCCTTCCGACTTGGACATCTTGATCTTGTTCGTCGTTATATACGCATTATGCATCCAGTAGTTGGAGAACTTGCATCCGTTGCAGCACTCTGACTGCGCGATCTCGTTCTCGTGGTGCGGGAACTCCAGATCCTGTCCGCCTCCGTGGATGTCGATCGTAGTCCCGAGATGCTTCTTCGCCATGGTCGAGCACTCAATGTGCCAGCCGGGGCGTCCCATTCCCCATGGTGACTCCCATGCGATCTCTGACTCTTCTTTTCTGGCCTTCCAGAGAGCAAAGTCCAGAGGGTCTTTTTTCACTTCGCCGACCGCGATCCTGGCGCCTGCCAGAAGGTCGTCAACGTTTTTGTTGGAAAGCTTGCCGTAGTCAGGGAACTTTCTTGTAGAGAAGTAGACGTCGCCGTCTGCCTCGTACGCAAATCCCTTATCGATCAGTGTCTGTACGAATTCTATTATCTCCGGGATCGTCTCTGATACTTTCGGATGGACATCGGCCTTCCTTACGTTCAATGCAGTCGCATCGTCGAAATATTCTTTGATGTATTTCTCTGAGACTTCAGGAGCCGTTATGCCCTCTTCTTTGGCGCGGTTGATTATCTTATCGTCCACGTCGGTGAAGTTCTGGACATATTTTACTTCGTATCCTCTGTAGATCAGATATTTCCTCAGTGTATCGAAGACCACGAGCGGCCTGGCGTTACCGATGTGTATATAGTTGTACACGGTAGGTCCGCAGACGTAGATCCTGACCTTTCCCTCTTCAATTGTCTTCAGCAGTTCCTTTTTTCTCGTAAGCGTATTATAGATTATCACTTGCTTTTCCTCTTTATCTTTTTTACTGTATCTATTTCAGGTCGATCGCTCCGTCCATGGTCTCCATTTCAGAAAGATCGACCGTGCCTTCCTCGTTCTCTATCATGGTGAGATCGACTGTATCAGCAGCCTCCGGAGAAGCTGTGTCGTCGACCTCAGCGCCGGATTCGAGCTTCATCATGTCGATAGCCCCGTCAGCGTCAGGCCTGACCTTTTCAGCGGCCTCTTCACGGTCTTTACGCTCGTTCAGCTCTTTCGTCAGCTTCTCGACCTTCTCCTCCATGAGCTCAAGACGCCTTCTCAGGATCTCCATCTCTGTGTTTACAGGGTCAGGAAGGTTGATCTGGTTGATATCCGAAGTGCTCTCGCCGAATCTTCTCACGACTCTTCCCGGAACACCGACTACCGTACATCCGTCAGGTATCTCTTTCAGTACTACAGATCCCGAGCCGATCTTGACATCGTTTCCGACATGGAACGGCCCGAGCACCTTGGCACCTGAGCTCACGATGACTCTGTCGCCGATCGTCGGATGACGCTTTCCTGTGTCCTTACCTGTTCCACCGAGAGTAACGCCCTGGTATATGGTGACGTCGTCTCCTATCTCGGTGGTCTCGCCGATCACGATCCCCATGCCGTGGTCGATGAAGCAACGCCTTCCGATCGTCGCTCCCGGATGGATCTCTATTCCAGTCGTGTGTCTTACGCGCTGCGACAGTATCCTCGCCAGAAGCTTCATGTTATGTTTGTACATCCAGTGCGCAGGCTTATGCCATATCAAAGCCCACACGCCGGGATAGCAAAGCAGAGCCTCAAGCTCATTTCTCGCAGCCGGGTCTCTTTCCACGGCTGCGTCGATATCTTCCTTTACTTCCTTAAAAAAACTCATTTTCTGAACCTCTTTGATCAGTCCTCTACTTTAATGGTTTTGATCACTACAGGCTCGAGCGGCATGTCCATAGATTCACGAGTCACCGCCGCGCTCTGAGGAGCCACAGCTCGTCCCTCTGTTATCGTACCGAACGCCGCATACTGCCCGTCAAGATACGGCGCTTCTGCGACCATGATGAAGAACTGCGATCCCGCTGAATCCGGATCCATGGTCCTGGCCATCGAGAGAACGCCGTCTGTGTGCTTCAGGTCGTTTTTGAATCCGTTTGATGTGAACTCGCCTTTGATCGTGTAGCCCGGGCCTCCCATTCCTGTGCCGTCCGGATCTCCGCCCTGGATCATGAATCCCGGGATGACGCGGTGGAACGTGAGCCCATCGTAGAATCCCTTATCGGCGAGACTCTTGAAGTTCTCTACTGTCTTTGGCGCGATGTCTTCATACAGCTCGCCTGTCATGACGCCGCCGTCGACATTTGCGATAGTTACTTTTTTCATGTCTTACTCCATATTCAGCCCGGAGTACGGGCTCTTTGTATCTGTATATGCCATGAACAAAGCGCCTATAACGCCC
>CAYMBU010000021.1:4348-10119 GCA_964388765.1 uncultured Eubacterium sp. | reverse complement strand
GCTCTGGGCATCTCTTTGATCGGATTTATCTTTTTTGCTCCCTCAAGCAGCACCGCCGCGGCGCATATCGCAAGCGATATCAGTCCCTCTGTCTGGCCTGCGCCGACTACCGCCTGCTGCCCCATCAGTATCACCGCCGAGAGGACGAGCCCTGCCGTCATGGGCCTTACGCCTGCGAGGATCCCGTTTATCGTGCTGCTTTCCTTGAACTTAAGCAGAAAGTAGCTGGCCAGCGTGACAAGTATGAACGACGGGAGCGCTACGGAAAAAGTCGCCATCAGTGCGCCGCCGAGTCCTGCCGACATGTATCCTACGTATGTCGCCGCATTCACGGCTATCGGTCCCGGAGTCATCTGCGAGATCCCGACCAGGTTCGCGAACTCTGACTTGTCCATCGTTCCAAGTGTCTTTGCCGCTTCGTATATGACAGGGAGCATAGCCGCTCCGCCGCCGAAGCCGAACAGCCCGATCCTGCTGAACGCGAGGAAAAGCCTGAAGTAGATCATGCCTGATCACCTGCCTTCCCCGCTGTGAAAGCCTGCCAGACAATGCCGAGCACAGCCGCGCCGAGCACTATGTATACTATGCTGACATCAAGGAACGTTATCAGCACGAATGCCGCCGCCGCGACCGCCCAGCAGAATATATCATTTAGGACATTCCTGCCTACAGAGTAGGCAGAATACGCGATCAGCCCTGTCGCAGCCGCCCTTATGCCCATCAACGCGCCTGTCACATATCTGTTGTCACCAATGCCCTTCAGGACTTCAATGACGAGTATGATCGAGATCAGGCTCGGCAGCATGACGCCGGCTGTTGCGCAGACCGCGCCGGGTATGCCTTTCTTCCGGTGGCCGACGTATGTCGCCATGTTGATCGCTATGACGCCCGGAAGACTCTGGCTTACTGCTATGCAGTCCACTACGTCGTCAGGCGTCAGCCATTTCTTCCGGTCAGCCACGATACCCTGCAGGAGCGGTATCATAGTCATACCGCCTCCGATCGTGAAGAGTCCGAGCTTGAAAAACTCGAAGAACAGCTCCCAGAGCCCTGCTTCTCTTATTTTGTTATCTGAAGCTTTTCCTTCACTCATCGGATCCCTTTCCGGAATACAGATCTGTAGCTCTACATTCCGAATCTTTCTTTATTCACAAGCTCTGCCGCTTCGGCTATTGCTTCTTCGACTGTGAGCTCTTTCTTTTCATCTTCTCTTCTAAGCTTATACTCGACTACTCCCTCAGGCGCACGCTTTCCGACTGTGATCCTGACAGGAATGCCGATAAGGTCTGCATCCTTGAACTTGACGCCCGGACGCTCTTTTCTGTCGTCTACCAGGACTTCCACTCCGGCTTTCTCGAGCTGTTCCTCGATGTCTGCCGTGACCTTGTCCTGCTCCTCGTCACCCGGCTTCATCTCAGTTATGATGACGTGATACGGGGCAACTGATATCGGCCAGATTATGCCGTCGTCGTCGTGATGCTGCTCTACTATGGCCGCAAGTGTCCTTGTGACTCCGATCCCGTAGCAGCCCATAACGATCGGCTTCTCCTGCTGGTTCTCATCCACATACATAGCGTGCATCGCTTCTGAATATTTGGTGCCGAGCTTGAATACCTGACCTACCTCTATGCCTCTTGCGTGCTTTACAGGAGCTCCGCAGCACGGACAATGGTCGCCTTCCTGCAGGACTTTGATATCTGTCACGATGTCGCCCTTATAGTCGCGTCCGTAATTAACATTGATCAGGTGGTGGTCCTCCTCGCAGGCTCCGGCGCACATATTCTTCAGTCCCGGGAGCTCGCTGTCCACTACTATAGTACAGTCGTGCAGCGCTGTCGGACCCGTGAAGCCGCCTACGCACCCTGTCGCCTCATGCATCTTCTCTTCGTCCGCGAACTCGATCTGATGCTCAGGGATGCCGAGCGCATTGATCAGCTTGGTCATGTTGCACTCGCGGTCTCCTCTTACGAACGCCGCCACGTATCCATTCTCTTTATAGTCGTCGTCATATGTCACGAAGAGAAGGGCTTTGATCGTCTTCTTCTGATCGATCCCTAGGAAGTCCGCCACCTCTTCGATGGTCTTTGTTCCCGGAGTATGCACCTTCTCGAGAGGAAGCATCTCAACGTCATCTTCCGGCGCCGCGTCGACGCATCCCGCACGCTCTGTGGTCGCCGCCATGTCGCACTTCTCGCAGTATGCGATCTCGCTCTCGCCTACGCTTGTCAGCGCCTGGAACTCGTGTGAATTGCTGCCGCCGATAGCGCCGTTGTCAGCCTCGACCGGGCGGAAATAGAGCCCGCACCTTGTGAAGATCTTCGTGTAGGCGTCGTACATATCCTGATAGCTCTTGTCCAGGCCTTCATTATCCTTATCAAATGAGTACGCGTCTTTCATGACGAACTCACGGCTTCTCATGAGGCCGAAACGAGGCCTTGCTTCATCTCTGTATTTTGTCTGTATCTGGTACAGGTTCTCAGGAAGCTGCTTATATGAGCTGATGTCGTTCCTCACGATGTCTGTGAAGATCTCCTCATGTGTAGGGCCGAGGCAGAAGTCTCTTCCGTTCCTGTCCTTGATCCTCCACAGCTCAGGGCCATAATGGCTCCATCTTCCCGATTCCTCCCAGAGCTCTGCAGGCTGGACCGCCGACATGTGGATCTCCTGAGCTCCGGTCCTGTCCATTTCTTCTCTTACTATCTCTTCGATCTTTCTTACTGAGCGCCACCCCATGGGCATGAATCCATAGATCCCGGAAACGAGCTTCCGGATCATTCCTGTTCTTAGAAGCAGAATATGACTGGGGATCTCCGCCTCATTAGGTACTTCGCGAAGTGTTTTAAGATGCATTTTAGATAGTCTCATTTGTTTATTTCTCCTTAGTTGTATTTTTGCGGCAGGTCTCCCCTGCCATACTTATTCTGATGTCATCAGGCAGACGGCCTCTGCCGCGATGCCTTCGCCGCGCCCGGTGAACCCGAGTTTTTCCGTCGTTGTCGCCTTGACACTCACTGCATTTTTATCTACGCCCATCACATCCGCAAGACGCTGTCTCATCGCGTCGATATATCCGGCGAGCTTCGGCTTCTGGCAGATCACTGTAACGTCGCAGTTTACAAGTCTGTATCCTGCATCCGCTGTGACACGCGTGACCTCTCCGAGAAGCTTCATGCTGTCCGCGCCCAGATAAGCGTCGTCATTGTCCGGGAAAAGATGGCCGATATCACCAAGAGCGCACGCTCCGAGCATGGCGTCCATGAGAGCATGCGTGAGCACGTCAGCATCCGAATGACCGAGCAATCCAAGCTCATATGGGATCTCCACTCCGCCCAGGATCAGCTTTCTTCCTTCCGCGAGCTGATGTACGTCGAATCCGTGTCCGATCCTGAGTGCCTGATTTGCCATTATTTCTCTCCTATACATATTATTTATTACGATGCTGTCTCGTTACCGTCAGGGCGTTTTTAGCGTAAATCCGTTACCGAACGCAGTTTTTGCACCTGTTTGGCAACAAAATGCCTGCTTTTCGATGCTGTCTCGTTACCGTCAGAGCGTTTTTCATCGAAATCCGTTACCGAACGCGGCTTTTGCATATGTTTGGCAACAAAATGCCTGCTTTTCGATGCTGTCTCGTTACCGTCATGGCGTTTTTCGTCGAAATCCGTTACCGAACGCTGCTTTTGCACCTGTTTGGCAACGAGCCCGCGCTGCTACAGATCTTCCGGCGTAGTAATTTTGATGTTGCCGTAGCTTCCTTCCACGATCACAGGCATGACGCCCGCGCGCTCCGCAAGACTTCCGTCATCGGTCCCGTAGAAGCCGTCTTCACAAGCCTTTCTCACAGCGTCGTATATGAGACGGAACCTGAACCCCTGAGGAGTCTGCACCGAATACAGCCTGCTTCTGTCAAGCGTTCCGTTCTCTTTATCGCGGATCGTATCCTTCACCGGGACAGCTGCTATTGCGGCTCCTTCATCAAAAGCCTTCTCTGCCACTTTTCTGATCGTCTCAGCTGTAACGTACGGCCTTGCGCCGTCATGGATAAGAACTATGTCATCGTCTTCCAGCCCGAGATCGTCAAGATAGTCCAGCGCGTTCCTTACGGAATCCTGGCGTTCCCTGCCTCCGGTGACTATATCCGCTTTAAGAAAAGCCGCGCTTCCTGCTGCTGCGCTTTCCGCCGCCCCGTCTTCCGCCGTGGCGTTTTCATTCACCAGCCTTTCGGTCTCTTTTTCGAAACCGGCCGGCGCTGTGACAACAATAACATCGGCAAGTCCACGGATCTCTTCACTCCGGAATGCGTCAACAGACTTTCTGATGATGCTGCTTCCGCCGTCTATCTCTATGAACTGCTTCGGTTTTCCGGCGTCCATCCTTTCACCGATGCCGCCGGCGCATATTATTACTGCTGTCTTGCTGTTTTTGTACATTAATTATCTGTTTTGCTGGGGCAGGCATATCTGTCCCCGCCTTCGCAATTTTGCGAGGGGGAGAAACGTCCCCACCTTAGCATTTCAGGCGGCCGAATATCATGCGGCCTGCAGATGTCTGCAGTACGCTGGTCACCCTGATCTCTGCTGTTTGTCCTATCTGTTCGCGGCCGTTCTCGACTACGATCATCGTGCCGTCGTCGAGATATCCGATAGCCTGTGCCGGGGTCTTTCCTTCTTTAATGAGCGCGACCTGCAAGTCTTCTCCCGGTATCACGACCGGCTTCAGGCAGTTGGCGAGCTCGTTGATGTTGAGGACTCTCACTCCGTTTATTCCGGCGACCTTGTTCAGGTTGTAGTCGTTTGTGACTACGTCGCCGTCGATAAGCTCTGCAAGCTTGAGTAGCTTGACGTCTACCTCAGGGATCTCTTTAAGCACTTTATCGTTGTCTGTATTGTAGATCTCGACTCCATGCTCTTCCCTGATGCGGTTAAGTATGTCAAGTCCTCTTCTCCCTCTGGCTCTCTTTAGCGAATCAGCCGAATCTGCTATGTGCCTCAGCTCGACCAGTACGAAATCCGGGATGATCACAGGTCCCTCCAGGAAGCCTGTGTTCATGATCTCCGCGATCCTTCCGTCGATAATAACGCTTGTGTCGAACACCTTGGGAATCGCCTTCTCATCCTCGTCGTACTGCTCACGCGGTTTCTGGCCGGTCTTGTCCGCGTATGAAAAGATACCCTGGACTATGTCCTTTCCTTTCATGGCCGCGACTGCCGCACATAGATAACATGAAACCAGGTATGTCACGATGACTACAGCAGAATACACGTAGTCGTTCGGTATGATCCGGAAAAACTGCGCGAGGAGAGTCGCTATCAGAAGACCAAACAGAAGACCTACCGCGCCTGCGGCTATGGTGCCCGCAGAGACATTCTGCAGCTCACGGCCGAGACGTCTGGCAAATCTCACTCCCAGGTTCGCTACGGACGGAGCAATAATGAAAAATAAAATACTTAAGATAATTGCGGTTGCTATGGCTATTATGAACCGGTTCTCCTCTACGGAAGCCGGGATCTCTATCCTCAGCCTCTGTATCACGTAGAGCACCAGTCCGCACATACCATATCCAAGTACTGCTCCGAAAAGCGCCGACAGGACTCGTATTAAGTTTTTGAACATTAAATCAGGTACACCTCCTTTCTTCATTTTATCCGGCACCGCAGCACGCCATATCAAAGCCCGCCGGAGATGCCCTCCCGGGAAATAACGTATATAGCTCAAGGCTCACACAAGCGGATAAAATAACAGGATAAAAGATCTTGTGCTGCTTGCCTCTT